>JBBPZF010000555.1:0-6222 GCA_038199105.1 Chitinophagales bacterium
ATAGCTCTATGACCTCAAACATTTGCTGACGTGTCTCCGGATTATTACGCATTATATTTATTTTATCCAGCAAATTTATTGACTCCTACATTTGTGGGCAATATGGAGTTAGACGGTTGCTTACGTTAAAGCAGGATATCTTCAAAAAGTAAAAAGAGTATGGACAATAACCCCAGAAGGTGAAGTTGCTTTTCAAAAAGGTGCTGACATTATGATAGAGCAGGCCATTGAAGGACACAAGGAATCGAACCAGGCGAGACTTAAAGAGTCGGGGTCAATTACAAATGACATTGATGTTGAAGAAATAATAGACACAGATATAAATGAATTAACTATTGAGGAGTATGAAGAGAAAGCCACTGAGGGAATTATGACTTTTCTTAAATCTCCCCCGCCCGGGTTCGGTGTCCTCACGAACCCTGTACAATGCTACTTAACAACATGAATCCTGCGGGCATATATTTTCTATGATTAATCTTATCTCTGGCGCATGTTTGAAGCGCAGGAAAAAAATGTATTATTCCCCCGTTGCAAAAATCTTGTTTGTATGCATTACCCCTTTGCTGATTCGTTGCCGGATTCGCTTTAAAGACAATGGCTTTACAAGCATAGGTGCATCAACTGTTTCATCAATATCATCAAAATAACTTAATGCTTTCAATGCTATCAATGGATTCGTATTTGAATATTTTGTTTCAAAAAAAGCAAGCATTTGTGAAACGGAAAAATGCTCAAGCAGGAAATAGATATCAATAAAATCCTTAAGCCGCTGTCCGCTGTTTACGATGGCATTTAGCTTCATAGCGGCAATATCTTCTTTTGAGAGAAAAGTTATTTCTTCTTCGGTGATGGGCGGTCGTACATACTGATAAGGATGCTGAATGAAATCTACTTTAATATTATTTATAAAAGTCAAAAGCGTATTCCTTCCTTCATAGTCTAGCCTGGTTGTAAATCTATTAGCAAGAGCGGAACTCAGGGCTTTGGAATTAATAGCGTTTTGGGTGAAAAGATCAATATCTATGGAATTACGATGTCCCAACATTAACGCTAACGCAGTGCCGCCAACCAAATGAAAGCCATCTAATTCAGGCAGTGATTGTAATTGTTGAATAAGTGAGAAAGTTTTTGCAGAGATGATCTCCGGGGCTTTATGCAGCATGTAATAAATCTGATTTTAAAAACAAGCGGGCAAAATTTTTGTCGCGATTGTCTAATTGTTTAGACCATTCGACTGCTTCAAGTATTTTATGGGCGCCATAAAATTCAAATATTTCTTTCCATTCGTCTAGCCATCCTCTTTGCACCACTCTCTCAATTACTACTTGGTATGAGCGATCCCAATGGAATGTTTCCAAATCATATTCCCACAATAATCCGGGGCGTATGGCAGGTTTCGATTTCATCATAAAATAAGTAAATAAAGATACTAAAAATGCTTCTTTCTTTCTTCGCCGCTTAAGGTGTTCTTTAATCAGTCTTCGCAAGTATTTAGTTCTGGCAAGGTCACATATATTTCAAATGCCATGCCATCGCCTATACTTAACGTTGACGGTAATTTTTGGTGACTGCGTTTAAAATTCAAAGTGATTTACCTTGGCAAATTTTGAAATGATAACAAGAGAAAATATAATTGCCACTTTAAAATCTCACAAGCCCGAGTTATCAAAATTTGGTGTTATATATATTGGACTATTTGGTTTATTTAAGAAATGAACAATCGCAAAAGAGTGATATTGATTTATTGATAGACTTTGAACCCAGCAAAGAAAATTTTGATAATTACATGGCCAGGTACGACATCTTTGAAAACATTTTTCAAAGCCAGAAAATTGATGTTGTTACAAAAAATGGTTTAAGCAAATACATCGGCCCAAAAATTCTAAAAGACTTGATGTATGTCTAAAGAATGGTCCGGCCTAAATTACTAACGTGTAAAGCAGAATCAATACCTTTAGTCTTCATTAAAAAAAAATAAAACGATGGCTAACAGGAGAAAATTTATTCAGCAATCTGGCACCTTTGCACTGGGAAGCTTATTCATACCGCGTTTAACTAACCCAGGTTTTTTTTCAGGAGAAAAAACTCTTGCACCCATTGGGCTTCAATTATACACCCTTGGTGATTTAATGATAACGGATACAAAAGGCATCTTACAAAAACTCGCGGCTATCGGTTACAAAGAAGTGGAAAGCGCAGGATCTAAAAAAGGAAATTTTTATGGCTATAAGCCGAAAGAATTTTCGGCGATGGTAAAAGATGCCGGTATGAACTGGCGTTCTGCCCATGTCGGTGGTGCGCCGTTTACAATGGGGCAGACTATGAAAATGGCTAAAAATGCTGAAGACTCCGCGAGGATACAAAAGTATATGGATAAGATGAAGGATACACCTAAGCCCCTGAATTTAACCGACAACTACCAACAACTTGCTGACGATGCCGCAGAAGGTGGAATATCTTATTTGGTGTGTTCAAGTATCCCGGTAAGCACATTGGACGAAATAAAAACTGCCGCGGATGTTTTCAGCAAAGCCGGTGAAGCCTGCAAAAAGAACGGTGTTCAATTCGCGTATCACAATCACGTTTCAGAATTTGATGAAATAGAAGGCCATCGCCCGTTCGATTATATCCTTGATAACACCGATAAAGAATTGGTAAAGATGGAACTGGATCTTGCGTGGGCAACCAAGGCAAAGCAAGACCCTGTTGAATTATTTAAGTTGCACCCCGGCCGTTACCCGCTGTGGCATGTAAAGGATTTGGATAAAACAAACATGCGGCCTGCAGAAGTAGGATCAGGCATTGTTGATTTCAAACGGATTTTCGAAAATGCAAAAGAATCAGGCATGAAATACTTTTTTGTAGAGCAGGATGGGGCACCAAAGCCCTTGGAGAATGTAGCCAACAGCTACAACTATTTAAAAAAGATTATGGCATAAGAATGCGGTTTGTGACTATCGAATTATTATAGGCTCTTTTATAAGGAGCCTTTTGTTTTTCGTTTAACCTAATCCGTTAGTAAACAGGTTTATTGCTTAATAAATTGCTACGTGTTTTTTAGTTTGTCCGATTGAAAAGAAATTGAATATACTCAGCAGCTATCCGGAGTTTGTAACTCCGGATATTATCAAGGCAGAAAATGTTACAAAATTTGATTTGAAAAGAATGCGTACATACTTGCCGGTCACCTCTTTTCGGCGAAGCAATCCCAAACTGTTTTCGTAGTGATTTACCTCCGGAGTTTTATGTATCTTGGTTCTGTGACAACTGATAGAACGAAATTCCTCCCTCACTTAAAAGAATACAAATGAAGATTGCCAAAATAACCTATGGTGCCATGCTGGGCGTTGCACTGCTGAACCCGCTTTTGAGCGGAAACCCGGTGATGGCCCAGGCGACAAATCCGAAACAGTCAGCACCTGTACGCGAAACGCCACCCACGCGAGATCCACACACGCCGGGCTATGTCGCAGCTACGGAATTGCCCGATGGCGCCAATCCTTCGCCAGACGCTAACGGAAATTTTATTATCGGGCCCACGCACGATCCTGCACCAGAAATGATAGTACAGGCGAATGTTCCGCAGGGAACGGTGTACCAGTTCACCATGAATTCCAACGATAGCAAAATATATCCCGGTATTGCCCGCGAGCCGAATACGTTTGGTACGGTAGATCCCGCAGACCCGGCTAAGTTAATAGTGACCACAAGCCATCCCGCTCCTTACAGCCGACACATAGAAGTTTTTGTTCCAAAACAATACGTCCCCGGCACCGTTGCTCCTTTCATTATTGGCGCGGACGGACCCGACCATTCATTGTTCACAGTTTTGAATAACCTGGTTGCCGAACACAAAGTGCCGGTGATGATTGCCATCTCTATCGGCAATGGGAGCGGCGATGCCCAGGGCAGCGAACGCGGCCTGGAATATGATGCCATGTCCGGAAAATATGCTGAGTTTGTTGAACAGGAAGTGCTGCCACTGGTGCAAAGCAAATGCCAGGTGAAACTAACCAAAGATCCCGGAGGTCGTGCGACGATGGGCGGCAGTTCAGGCGGCTCATGCGCGCTGGTCATGGCGTGGTATCACCCGGAATTGTATCACCGCGTGTTGACGTATTCGGGTACATATATAAATCAACAATGGCCCTATAACGCTGAAACACCACATGGCGCATGGGAATTTCATGAACATCTCATTCCTGATAATCCCGTAAAGCCTCTGCGTATCTGGATGGAAGTAGGCGACCGGGATCTTTTAAACCCTAATATCATGCGGGACAACATGCATGATTGGGTAGTTGCCAATGAAAACATGGCAAGGGTGCTTGCCGCCAAGGGCTATTCATACCAATTTGTTTTTGCACGCAATGCCGGCCATGTGGACGGCAAAGTGAAACAACAAACGTTGCCTGAAGCGCTGGAATGGCTTTGGAAGGATTACCATCCGGCGACAAAGTAGTTAGGGGTTTCCCGATTTGTACTATACATAGCCTCATAGGTGTTCTATAGTTTTATAACCGCAAAAGGCTTAGGAAGGCCTGCGTTGAATTTGGGGATAAACTGGTTTTACTGACATCCCACCTTGGCGCAGGTGAGGCCCGGCCTGAATCCAGGCTTTCTTGTGCCGTGAAGTAGTGATCAATTTTTTATAAAGTCACTGCTCTACTTTAACTTTCGTAAGTGCTCTCTCCTTCTTTCGGGAGCTCAACCCCTCCACCTGTGAGAGCGGTCTGGTCTCGGACCTAAGGCGAAACCATTATTTGTAATTAAAAAGATGCAAAAGTGGAACGCTTACAATTCCGCCATTGGGCCGGATGCTGTAATAGTAATAAACGAATACCAGCAGATTGTAGAATGGAACTCCAGAGCGGAGGCTATCTTCGGTTTTACCAGAAGAAATATCCGGGAAAACCCTGGCTGAAACAATTATACCGCATCAATATCGTGAAGCGCATCATAAGGGAATGCAACATTTTTTAAAAACCGGTGAAGGGGCAATTTTAAACAAAATAATCGAAATAACAGCATTACATAAAAACGGGAAAGAATTTTATATTAGCTTAAGCATTTCCAATGTAATGCTCAATGACCGCTGGCTTTTTATAGCCTTTCTGTCTGATATTTCTGAAAGAAAAAAAACAGAAGATGCCCTTATACGAAAAGAAGCTGAACTAATGCAGTCCAGGTTTCTGGAAGAAAAGAAAGACGAATTTATTTCCATTGCGAGCCATGAATTTAAAACACCGATCACTACCATTAAGGCATATACGCAAATAGCATTATCAGCGTGTAAAGATTGTCCGGAAGATGTTTATACGTATTTAAGCAAGATGGATCAATCGGTAAATAAACTGACTTTTCTTTTGAACGAATTACTAGATGTATCAAAACTTCTCGTAGGGAAACTAGCCCTTTCCAGAACTGAAATAAACATACATGAATTTTTGCCGGAAATACTCAATTCTATCCAGCATATTACAAATAACCATAAAATAATTCTGGAGCAAAATGCGGAAGCAAAAATAATAATAGATGTAGTAAGGATTGAACAGGTAATTATTAATCTTATAAATAATGCAGCAAAGTATTCGCCGGATAAAGATAAGATTGTGGTAGAATCTATCAAAGCTGAAGGCTTAGTTGTTATCTCTTTTACAGATTATGGTATAGGCATTCCTGCTGAGAAACTTGATAAAGTATTTGAGAGATTTTATAGAGTTGATGAATTGTCAGCCCAGTTTAGTGGCCTTGGCATTGGCCTTTTTGTTTCCTCTGAAATAATAACGCAACACCAACGGCGAAACCATCATAATGAATCCAACTTGCTCTTGTATCCTCCGGCGCGATTCTACTATGCGACAAATAATTCTGGCATGTTGAAACATTTTTTTGAATAGTATGTGTAGATACTTAATCCCGCTGGCCGGTCCGACGGACTCTTTTGGAGGAGAGCAGGCGGGGGGTATAGGTTTTGTGCCTTAAAAGATTCGACAGTAGAACACTCACACTGGCGGAGTCCCCCGGAATCATGGAATATCTCCGCCATTCAACAACGAAGTAAAGCCTTAGCATTTACTCCTTAAAAGTTTGGGATTGGAGAATATAAAACGAACAGTAATAATGCTTATTTATTAAATTCGAACTTCTGTTGTGTTTCGTTGAACAGTTGAGTAGGCAAGGGCATTTCATCCCAAGCCGCTCCAGGAACCGTACGTGAAA
>JBBPZF010000556.1:0-12322 GCA_038199105.1 Chitinophagales bacterium
CAACTGATTAATATGTCTCCAAATATTAAATATAGATTAGGTAAAAGCGCAGGCTTCAAAGTACTGGTTATTATTTTATCAGTATTGTGTACGCTGCCTCTTTTTCTTATTCTCATATATATCTTAAGAGAAGGAATTACTAAAATAAACTGGCATTTTCTTTTGAACCTGCCAAAGCCCGTGGGAGAAACCGGAGGTGGTATAGCCAATGCGCTGGTGGGAAGTTTATTGATAGTTTTTTTTGCAGCGCTTATCGCCATTCCTTTTGGCATCATGGGAGGAATTTATTTAAGTGAAAATAAAAAATCAAGGCTGGCCAATTGGGTAAGGCTTTCTGTGGATGTGCTACAGGGAACTCCATCGATAGTTGTTGGAATAGTAATTTACTTTTGGATAGTAAAACCCCTGGGCAGTTTTTCTGCACTTTCCGGAAGTATTGCACTGGCTGTAATGATGTTACCTATAGTGGTAAGATCAACAGAAGAAACTTTAAAGCTTTTACCTTCTTCATTAAAAGAAGCCGGCCTGGCGCTGGGCTTGCCTTATCACAAAGTAATTTTAAAAATCGTTTTGCCCTGTGGATTTAGTGGCGTTCTTTCAGGGATTATATTGGCTGTAGCAAGAATAGCCGGCGAAACGGCTCCCCTGTTATTTACAGCATTCGGCAATCCCTTTTTCTCTGCCAATATGGTGAAGCCTATGCAGAGTTTACCTTTACTGATCTTCAATTATGCCACAAGCCCCTACGATGAATGGCATGACCTTGCCTGGGGGGCAGCGCTTATTTTATTAATGTGGGTTCTTTTGCTTAATATATTTACTAAGATCATAACCAGAAGATGGAAAATACAATTTTAAAATCAGTAGACTTTGATGCTTATTTTGGTGAGAACCTGGTAGTGAAAAAAGTAAACATAGAGGTGCCAAAAAATAATGTAGTTGCAGTAATGGGACCTTCAGGTTGTGGGAAAACTACTTTTCTCCGTTGTATCAACCGGATGCACGAGTTGATTGAGGGCGCAACGACCAAAGGGCAAATGCTACTTAACGACGAAGATGTTTATGACATGCATCCAATATTTGTGAGACATAAAATAGGGATGGTATTTCAGCGCCCTAATCCTTTTCCAAATTTGAGCATCTATGATAATGTGATAGCAGGCTATAAACTTAATGGTATGAAGATGGCTAAAGCCGATAAGGATGTAATAGTGGAGCAATCGTTGCAAAAAGCTGCACTATGGAATGAAGTGAAAGACTCAATACATAAAAAGGGAACATTTTTATCAGGGGGACAACAGCAACGCTTATGTATAGCAAGGGCAATAGCAATGGAACCTGAAGTATTATTATTAGATGAACCAACTTCTGCGCTCGATCCTATCTCCACGTCCAGCATTGAAGTGTTGCTGCAGGAGCTAAAGAAAAATTATACATTGATAATCGTTACCCATAATATGCAACAGGCTGCAAGGGTAAGTGATAAAACGGCTTTTTTTTACCTGGGTGAATTAATTGAATATGATAATACAAAAAGCATGTTCACAAATCCAAAAGATAAACGCACTCAAAATTATATTACAGGCAGATTCAGCTAATTGAAAAAATAAATATGACACAATTCGAAATAGATATTCATGACGTTAAGAAAGAATTAATAGGCATGTGGCAATTAGTTCTTTCCCAATTGTCCAAAGCCAAAGAGGCTATGCTTAATTTTGATAAGGACCTTGCCAGGGAAGTGATAGAAAAGGAAAAAAGAGTAAATGCCGTTGAATTAAAAATTGATAGGGATTGCGAAAATATTTTTGCTTTGTTTTGCCCTGTAGCCGTTGACCTGAGGTTTTTATTAGCAGTGCTTAAAATGAACAATAACCTGGAAAGGATAGGAGACATTGCGGAAGGTATTGCACGATATATTGTTGATTCGCCTGCTAAATATAATATAGATCTTTTGGAGTCTACCCGGCTTATCCAGATGTATGAAGATTCGATAAGTATATTAACCGATACCCAAATTGCCTTTGAGTTTGAAAATACAATGCTTGCCAGGACTATTTTTTCCCGCGATGATGTTCTCGATGTAATAAATAAAAAAGCAGATGAAAATATTTCGAAATATATTTTAGCAAATCCTAAAAGTATTCATGAAGCCTTGTACGTATTGTCAATCATCAGAAAACTGGAAAGGGTAGGAGATCAGGCTAAAAATATTGCTGAAGAAATAATTTTTTATATCGAAGCTAAAGTTTTGAAACATCAATAGCATACTCCTGTTTTCTGTAAAATATGTGCATATTCATTTCTTCATTACAGTTTAAGTATTTTTGAAGCGATCGAATGAAAATGTAATGACCTTATCATCTTTAGTCAAATGTAACAGGATATTTTTTATAGGGTTTCTGATATTTTTTACTTTCTCATTTTATGTGTTATTTGCCTATTCCAAAATAGAAGGCTTTTACCTGCTAAATCCTTTTCATACTGAATTTCTTAACTTCCTTTTCATTTATTTTACCTACCTGGGAGATGGTATTTTTTGTGTGATTATTGGGATTTTAGTTTTTATTTTTAAAGACCGTACCATAGGATTATTGATAATCGCGGGATATGCCTTGTCAGGCATTATTGCGCAGGTATTAAAATATTTTGTAGTAGAAGCAAGGCCAGCCGTGCTTTTGAAGGATAGCACTTATCCATATTTTATTGACAATGTGACACTACATAATTTTCATGCATTTCCATCGGGGCATACAGCCTCAGCATTTGCCTTGGCTGCTACACTATGCTTTGCAACAAAAAATAAAAATAGTTCACTTCTTTTTTTAGCGGGTGCAATACTGGTGGGCTATAGCCGGATTTACCTCGCTCAACATTTTATGGATGATGTGTTGGCAGGCGCAGTTATCGGTATTATGTCTTCCATTGTATGCCAGTTATTTCTACGTGGCCAAATCATGCGGATGAATTTTTTTTCTGATAAGAATAAGAGAAACACAATTATAAATTCCTAAACTTGTCTTCCACTGGGCAAAGTGAATCCGAATGTAGTACCCACATCTGTTTTACTTCTTACGTGTATAGTTTCGTTGTGTGCTTCCATTATGTGTTTGGCTATTGATAAGCCAAGACCGCTTCCGCCAACTTTTCGTGTACGTGCCAGGTCCGTGCGATAAAATCTTTCAAAGATCCTTGGTAAATGTTCTTCAGTTATTCCGTGGCCGTCATCACTTATTTCTACCAATATTTTTTTACCGTCAATCTTATAGGCGCTTCCGTCGATGGTCCCGTTTTGCTTGCCATATTTTATAGCATTGTCAATAAGATTAATAAGCACCTGCTGTATTTTTTCTTTATCAGCAAAAACAGTAAGGGGCATCTCGCATCCTTTTTTTATGAAGCATTTTATATGTTTTTCATCTGCTTTTATGGAGAGAGATTCAAACACTTCTTTTATAACATCCTGTATAATAAAATTTTCAGAGTAGAGCAATTGCTCACCACTTTCAAGCTTCGTAATTTCATCAAGATCATCCACGAGATTTACCAATCGGTCAACGTTTTTTGAAGCATTGCCAAGGAACTTTTTGTTAACCTCCGGATTGGCCAGCGCACCATTTAGCAATGTATCTACATAACCCTGTATTGCAAAGATGGGCGTCTTTAATTCATGTGAAAGATTTAGTAAAAATTCCTTTCTAAAAATTTCATTTTTTCGCAGCATTTCAATTTCTTCTTTTCGCTGCACAGCCCATGCTTCTACATCTGCGCTTACCTCTTCAATGGATTTTTGGGGTAAGATATTTTTATAATAAAACTCTTCTCTTTTACTGGCTTTGGTTTGATAGATAAGCTTATAAATGATTTTTATTTTTCGATATATAAAGTGCTGTATCATCAGGTAAATAATAATGTAAGAAACAAGGCTTAATGATACAAACAATGATAGTGCCGGCAAAGCGCCCTCGCCGTAAATAAAAACCGCCATTCCACCCATGAAGGCAATGGGTATAGAGGCAAGCGCTGATAACTGTTGCGGAGATAAATTCTTTAGTGGAAACAAGGCTCGTAAAAATTATATGAATGTTTATTTGCAGCACCTGTAAAAGGTTTTTACCGGTACACAAATTTAAACAATTAAGCCCGTCATTACCGGAGAAAGAAGAGAGCTTCGGATAAAATTGGGACGTTATTCTGCTGTACGTCTCAAGCTTAAAAAAGGTGAATAAAAAGCAAACAAATTAACTGCTGTGATCTTTGATAATAAGCCACTGGCCATTTATTTTTTTAAATAATAAAGTGAAATAACCTTCAAGGTTATTCGTGGTTCTTTGCAGGTGCCACTTGCCGGTTACAAAATAATATTGGGGTGATAAAGATTTTACTTCCAAAAGATTGAAGGTGAGTTTTCCCATTGCAACAGTATCGGGATAATTTTTTTTATAATTATCAAGCGTTTGTTGCCAGCCGTAGGTAACGCCGGATTTACCGATAAACATAAGCGAATCGCTCTTCCAGTAACCTTGCATGAAAGAAATTATATTGCCATTGTTCCAGGCTTTTTCCTGGATGCTTAATACTTTCCGCACCATGGCTTCCTCGCCCGATTGTGCAAAACATGCATTAAAAGAAAACGATGTAATAAAAATAAGAAGGCAAAAAATGTTCTTTTTCACGGTATAAAATTTAAATGAAAAATTACGGAATGTATTTCTGTTCTCCACCCACAGCGGTTTCTGCATTCATTAATTTTTGCTGTCGGCAGTACCGGTAATTTAAAAAGTGTGCGTATAAAATGAAAAAGACTGCCGACGCGAGGAAGATGAATTCGATATCGTGAAAAAGTTGTTTCAGTATTAAAAATAAAAATCCCGCGCTGAAATATAAAAAAGGCATGAGGCTTCTATGGTGCTTGCGATACCCATGCAATACTGCATAGGAGCCGATGAAGAAAGCAATGCCAATCATCATCCATTCAAACGGAGCATTATTGATAATATTAATCCCGAATAATGGAAGGGGACTTATTGCCAAAGGAAGAATGGCGCAATGGATAGCGCACGCTACGGAAGTAACTATTCCAAAAAAATCCCAGTTGACGCGTGCATTCATAATTGGAAGCAAAAGTAGCAAATTTGCAACAACGATGCAATAAATTTATTTTACCGTCGTGTTAAAATGCCAATGCAAAGCATCTGGGCCATGTGGTCTGTGATTAGTATAATAACTTTGCAACAATTTTACAAATGATTATATGAAAAAGAAATTATTATGGATTGGCGGATTTGCTGTATTGCTGATGGTGGGATTTTATTTTTTTCTTTTTGCCGGCACCGATTATTATAAATCAAAATTGCCCGTATTAAATTATGTGCAGGATTTTTCTTTTACCGGGCAAAACGGAAACACGATAACAGAGCACAATGTAGAAGGAAAGGTATATGTGGCCGAATATTTTTTTACGACATGTAAAGGTATTTGCCCGAAGATGAATGCCAACATGGAGAAAATTTATGAGCAGTATGAAAATAATCCCGGCTTTGCAATTGTCTCGCACACCTCTATGCCCGAAGTAGATTCTGTGCCGTTGATGAAGGCGTACGAAGAAAAGATGATTGGCAAAAATCCGGGCTTTGCAGCTAAATGGTATTTCGTAACCGGTTCAAAAGATTCTCTATATAGAGCAGCTCGTGTAAGTTATTTGCTGGATAATGATAAAAACAACAGTGTTAATATTCAAGACCATTTTATTCATACACAGTTTTTTGCATTAGTTGATAAAGAAATGCGGGTTCGGGGCGTGTACGATGGATTAAAGCCGGATGAACTTGAAAAATTAAAAGAGGATATAGCAAAATTATTAAAAGAGCCAACAGAGAAAGGTAGCCCTAATCAATCGCTTTTTAATAATAATCCTTCTTAGAAATATGGAGCAGAAAATAACAAATATATTAAAGCAAAACCGGCTAAGCGTGACCGTTAGCAGGCAAAAAATACTTAACTTTTTTCTATCGGCAGATGGCGCACTTTCTCATGCCGATATTGAAAAAAACCTAGGCGAATCTTTTGACCGTGTGACTGTTTACCGCACCTTGCAATCTTTTGTTGAAAAGGGAATCATCCATCTTATACCTACGACAGACAATTCAATTAAATATGCGTTGTGCAAAAGCGATTGCGCTCCCGGCCACCACCACGATGAGCATGTGCATTTTATTTGCGGTGAATGTGAAAAAACTATTTGCCTTGACGATGTAGATATTCCTCTTGTAAAATTGCCCAAAGGCTTTACTCCCAGCCGCTTTCAGATGGTGGTAACAGGCATTTGCGTAGAATGTAAATGAGCGCTATCTGAAGAAATAGAACTATTTTTTAGTAAAGCCGGTAATATCATCAATCAATCTTTTGTTTAAAGGCAGTGAAGGATCGGTATAAGTTTTTCCATCCGTATCTTCACAATCTTTACCTCCATTTTTTAGAGCATGTGTCATTAAAGGAATAAGGTCTAATACACTTTGCTTATTTGCTTTATGTAAATTTTCAGCATCTGTTATTTTTACCTGCACATCGCACTCACCTTGCACAATAAGCACAGGGCATTTTAATTTTTTTATCTCAACTTCAGGTGAATATTTAAGCCACGAAATCATGTATGGCTGAACAGATTTCCTGAATATTGTGTTTAATAAAACAGGAGTATTATCTACTCTCTCACCTTTTTTTAATTGATCAAAAATTTGAACTGTTTTCATTTTTAAAGAGTCGGGTAAAGGTTGATTATTTACCTGTTCTTCTATTATTTCATCAACTGGCCTGCCAGCTCCGGCTATTGAAACAAATCCTTTTACATTTATTGTTTCGGCTGCTACCATTCCTACTAAAGAGCCTTCGCTGTGCCCCAAAATATAAATTTCTTTAAAGCCAAGTGAATCGTGCAGGTAATAAAATACTTTTTTTGCATCATTTATATAATCGTCAAACCTAAAATTTTCTTCATTCATATCTGCCGTTATGCTTTTAGCAACTCCTCGTTTATCGTACCTGAAAGAAGCTATATTTTGTGAGTCTAATGCCTGTGCAATCATTTTATAAGAGTTCGCATTTACGCCCAATAAATTATTTCCTTCTCTATCAGTCGGGCCGGAGCCTGCAATAATAATAGCTAACTTTTGATTACTATTTTTTGAAAGCAACGTTCCGTAAATTTTGCTTCCGGCAGCTGATGTTATGGCAATTTCTTTTTCGCTTGGAAGCAAGAGTGTTACAGCGTCCGTTGAAACACTTTCAGTCGATCTTGAAAAATTCAACACTACCGCTCCACCTGCCTGGAGCCAAGTTCCTGCGATTGAATCATTCCCAATAAATTTCCCTTTATAGCTTCCTCCAATGATTTTAATAACCAATTTAATACTATCGTTTTCCAAAGTAATTTCGCTAAAAGGCAGACCTATAGCCTTTTGCTTTGGGCTATCCCACTTACCATCAATATTGCCGGTGCTGTCTTTATAAAAGTGAAAAACGATTGGAATTTTTTGACCGTTTGCTTCAATATTCCCTTGCCAGTTACCAGTTATATCTTGTGAGTAAGTAGCAAGAAAGCTTAGTAGAAAAAGAATTGTAAAAGAGAATACCTGCATCAGAAATTTTTCTAAAGGTACTTACTACGCATAAATCCCCGGTAGTTAACGCGTGTAAGTCCCAAAAAAAATAAAGGAAAAACTATTTGCCTCCAAAAACTTTCTTCAAAATATCACTCACCCTTTGTGCAGGATTTTTGCGTATTCCAACTTCTTCCTGGGCCACATAATAAAATATCCCGTCAAGCGCTTTGTTAGTTACATAACTGTTGATATCAGTATCTACAGGGGATAAAGTAAATTTATTGTAGGTATTAAAAACGTCTTTCCAATATTTTGTAGCATCTTCTTTTTTCAATGATTCCTGCACGATTGGCATAAAAGCATTGATCAATTCCGGTGATGTTGTTTTTCTTAAATAACCGGTAGCAGCGGTATCGCTTCCTCTTAAAATATTTAATGCATCAGTTACCGTCATCTTTTTTATTGCAGAAAGAAAAATAGGTGCAGCTGTTTTCGAGGCATCTTCTGCAGCACGGTTCAGGCTAAGCTCAGCGTTGTCAACCATTTTGCCAAGGCCAAGCATTCTCATTTTCGATTCAACATTTCGTACCTGCTCTGGCAATAATATTTTTACGGCGGCATCTTTAAAAAAGCCGTCAGTAGCAGAAAGTTTAGTGGCGCTCTTCTCAGCACCAAGTGACAATGCTTCTTTTAATCCCGATACAATTTCACCTGTGGATAAATTGCTGGTTGATGAAGTATTTTTTGAAAAGAGAGAATTAGCTTTTTTGAACAATCCACCTATTTTATTCGATGAATCATTTTGCGCAGAAAGAGAAAAAGCGAGAAAAAGAAATACAACAGAAGTAATAATTTGTTTCATAGGGATTTTATTTAAACGTAATTCCAAATGTAAAAACTAATGTTGGATAAAGGAATTGATGAAGTGTTAAAGCGTAGAGCCACCCCTCACCCCAGCCCCTCTCCCCAGGGTAGAGGGACGCGGAGTATTATGGAGTTTTCTGAAAATAAAAAAGGTGGCTGTAAATGAAAGTTTGCAAAGCCCCTCCCCTGTCCGAATGGACTCCTTTGGAGGAGGGGTTGGGGAGGCTACATCTGGAATTTATATCCAACTCCTTTTACAGTAGTAATACAATCGCTGCCAAGCTTTTGACGGATCTTTCTTATATGTACATCAATCGTTCGGTCTCCTACTATCACATCCGTTCCCCATACTTTGTGCAATATTTCGTTTCTTAGAAACACCTTGGAAGGCTTGGAGGTCAACAAAGCAAGTAATTCAAACTCTTTGCGGGCAAGGGTTATCTCCTCACCATTTGAAGTAACGATATATTTTTCACGGTCAATTATGAGATCGCCAATTTGCAATACGCTTCCCGTTTCTTTTACAATTCTCCTGAATAAGGCATTCACCCTGCTGGTTAACACCTTAGGGCTTATTGGCTTGGTGATGTAATCGTCGCCACCGGTTTCAAGCCCTTTGATTTCGGTATTATCGTCATTGAGTGCGGTAAGAAAAATGATAACTGTGTTTTCAAATGCAGGTAGCGTCCGCAATATTTTGCATACTTCGAATCCCGTTTTCCCCGGCATCATCACATCCAGAATTATTAAATCGGGTTTGTGTGTTTTTGCAAGCTCTATCGCTTCGTTACCGTTTTTTGCGGTAATAACTTCATAACCTTCTGCCTGCAGATTAAAACTTACAATCTCCAGTATATCCGGTTCGTCATCAGCAATTAAGATGCTGCGGGGCTTTGTTTCTTGTGCCATGATGCGCAAACCTATAGCAAAAAATTATTCCGATGATCTTGTTTACAATTTTTTAATATTCGCCGAAATATTTTCTGATCAGGAAAGCCATCTTTTTTCTATACCGCTGGTAATTATGGCACACACTCCTTAAAAAAAGGTTAATCCCTTTTGATATGCAACCCTTTATTTCAATAAACTCTCTTTAAACTATGTAATAAAGTAAATTTGTAACCTCTGGAAGTATTTTTGCTTATTCCATTGAAATAAATTATGAGACTTGTCCCTTACTTCTTTATCTTAGTTTTTTTATTACCTCTTGCGTCTCTCGCAGGCAACGATACTACCAACATTCCCCTTGCCAGACGGGTATTTCACGACAAAATAAATGATGAACAAAAGCGTGCTGATAAGGCGGATGGCCACCTTGATGGTTTAATAAAAGTTTCGCCCAACGCTGAAGTTAATTTGCAAGTTACCGATGCTATTATTCGCAGGGTAAATGTGCTGAGGAATGATATTGAGAATAATAAGCAATTGCCAACAAATAACGATAAAATACGTTACCTGCGTTACATTGAATACCTTTTAAGGGCTTTCACTAATGATTGGAAAACACACAAAATTTCTCCCTCACTTGCTCCTTTACTCGTGGAGAATTTTAATGAAATACTCGCCGCTAACATAAGAGGCGAAAGTATGACGCCTCTTATACAAAAAGTGCCTTATGAAGTAGGCATGATCAATAGTGAAATATTTAGTGACAACCCCGGTTATGAGGAAAGTAAAATAATTTTATTTAGAAAATTTTGCACTCTCTATCCTGATAAAATACTGGCAAACCTGGGCCCTTATGTGAATGAACCATTTGCTGACACGTTGGTGATAGCCGCATTCGATAATAACCCAAGCCAATTGTATTCGTATGCACAATCTGCCAACAGCAGGCAGGGAAAGCTGATAAGAAAGATTGATGATCCGCGCATAAAAATGGTGGTACAATTAAGTACAATCAATCGCGCCTTATTTTATTTTCCTTTTCTTGATGATCTTATCAGCGGCAAACAAACCGTAGAAAATATTTCAAAATATGCAGGTACTACCGACAGGAACTATGATAGCGTCGGCTATTATAAATTGCTGGTGAATACCGAGATGGATTATTATGGAAGGTTGGTGAAAGGCGATACACCGGTGGCGATGCTTGGTCCCAATGGTCTAGTAGATATGCTGCAAATGAAAGCCATACAGCATTTTATTAACCCGATAAATAACCTGCACGAGAATCCTAATCTGTCTGTTCGTTTCAGGGCGATTGAGCCTTTGAATGCGGTTGACTTGTATTACATGATCGTGTTTGGGGAAAATGATATTTATACATCAAGCTACAAAAACAGCTTTGACCGGCTGATACAAAAAATGGGTCCCGTGCCACATGGCGATTCGCTGCTAATGACAGTCCATTTTGATCACTTTAAAAAGTTTATAAAAATGGCTGCCGGCTATAACCGGCTGGATGCTTTTTTAAAAACGATGCCGGAAAATTCTAATACGCTGATGCAGGCCTTTGTATCCAATCTCGAAAAAACAGGTACGCTGGAAGATGCAACGGACGTAGCTGATTCTTATGGAAGCATTACCAATTCTGAGATTCAAAAATCCATGATTGAAAATGTAAAGAACAACGAGCAAAGATGCTTAAAATAAAACAACGAACATGGGCAAAAGATATATAATCTTTTAAAAATGATTTTTCTTTCAGCTGATGATAAAAATGGAATTGACCTTTCAAAAGAAATCGGGATTCCGCCCGTTTACACCGTTAGCTACAGTTCACTTGCTGATGATACAGGTCGCATAATTGAGCAGGTTTTTTTCTATGGCGATAAGGATGGTAAAGAATCTTATAACAGCTACATGACTTCCTTCCCGAGAAGCGATTGGCAGGTTACACAAAAAAAGGAATGGGTGGAAATAAAATCCATTAAAGGAAAACCGGTATGGATATATGCAAACCTGCCCTTAGATAATGAAACTGACAAAGATGCCAAAGCGCAGGAAGATCTGATAAATTACCTCCAGGATATTGATCTGAGACCTACTATTGTAATCCACAGGGGCCACAGTTATCACCTGCCTTATACGATTGAACAGCTTCCTGATAATGCTAAAATTATCATGCTGGGCTCTTGCGGTGGCTATAAAAATCTTAAGCAAATATTGAAATATGCGCCTGAAGCACATATCATTTCCACAAAGCAAACAGGCGCCAAAGATGTAAATAAACCCATAATAGATGCCCTGGACAATACGCTTAGAAATGGCAAAAACATTGACTGGCGCGAGATGTGGGCAGGCCTTGAAAATACTTTTAGCAAAGCCCCAACCCAGCTAAGAGAAACGTTTGAAGATTATATTCCCCCGCAAAAAAACCTCGGTGCTTTATTTATAAAAGCTTACAGCAAAGGCGGCGAGGATGTGCAGTAGCCTCCCCAAACCCCTCTAGAGGAGGGGCCTCAGGGTATCACATTCTCATTTAGGATTCTAATTCAGTACCGCCACATTCTTTTCCATGAATATAAGTGCTGAGGTAATACTCCATGTCCTTCTCCACTTGTGGAGAAGGGTTGGGATGAGGTCTTTTTCCTTTAATTTTGCCGATGCCCGAAAAGAAAGTGCGTAAAAAATTCCTGGACTTTAGTCTCTTGCGTAAAGTTTTTGCATTTGCCGCTCCCTATAAAAAGAAGTTTTACATTTCTATAGTTCTTTCAATTGCCCTTGCGATCATTTCTCCTTTGCGGCCATATTTTATACAATACACCGTAAATCATTTTATAAAAGATAAGGATGTTCACTGGCTTGTTCTTATCACGATCATACAAATAGGAATGCTGCTGATTGAAACAGCCTTACGGTTTTATTTTGGATTTCTTACTTCATGGCTTGGGCAAACAGTGGTGAAGGATCTG
>JBBPZF010000557.1:0-4250 GCA_038199105.1 Chitinophagales bacterium
TGCTGTGTCTTGTCCAAAAGAAAGCTTCGTAAAAAAAAGGAACTACAGCCAAATATATTTTGATAGATTATCCATTCAGAGTCTTTAGAAATATCTGCCCAACGTTTTTGCATTCATGCCTTTCAAAATTTTAATGGTGACATGCAATTGGCCTACATGCCGCATAGTATGTTCCGCTGCGTGTACATATAAACCCACTAAGGTTGTAGGAATTTTTTTACGCCCAATCGTTCTTGCTTCTGTGAGTGTTGATTCATCTACGCCGCTTAGCTCAGCAATGGAAATTTCTACCCGCCGGTTGAATAAATCCACCAACTGATTTGTATCCATGTGAGTTTGAGCCGGGTCACCCTCGGCTGCTAAATATTGCAACTGTTGTTCGGTGAGAGATTGGCCCTTTGCATAGGTAAATAAGCGATCCAGCACACCTGTTAAATGTTGAAGGTGAAAGGCAGGAGATGCAACATTGGCGGGCCGCTCCCAGAGTGTCTTATCAGCGAAACCAGCCGTAAGGTTTTGCACCTCTTCGGCGGCTTGCAATAAAGCATGGGCTACCGGCTGCAATAAAGGAGGAATACTTTGCAACGGGCCACGCTGCCATACTTCTGGTTTTTCCTGCACAGTAAATTATTTGAAATGAAAAATAAATCAAAAGCCGGTTAGTTTATCTCCAGGAGCCATTGCTCTTACTGGTTTTGGGGCCAGGGGATTCTTTTGCCTGTGTTACCACCAGAGGCTTTTTACCAAGAGAAATATCTTTTAGGTTTTCAATGGCAGCTTTGCCTTCAGCGTCGTTTAGCATTTCAACAAAGGCAAATCCTTTGCTTTTCCCGGTTTCCCTATCCATGGCGACTCTTGCTGATGAAACAGTCCCGAATTTTTCAAAGATCTCTTCCAGTTCGGCATCGTCAAGGTCGTAGGGCAGGCCAGCAACAAATAATTTCATAAAGTATTTTTGGTAAATGTATATAAGTAAAGTTAAAATTGCTAATGGTATTTCACTGGTAAATGAGAAATAAAAAATGGTTTTAAAATAGCTGTTACACATTTCGGCGGTATCAATAATTTCCGGAAATCATTAAAAGATCTATAGATGAGAGATGTTTTTTTCCGCACCGAACGGATAAATTGAAATTTTTTCTTTGCAAAATATTTTTCGAAAAAGAAAAGAAACAGTAAAGGTTACAAAAAGCAGCCCCGGCTTATATTGATGCCATAGCTTAAAGCTTTATTTAACAGGCAGATACTAACGATACAGGTTACATGTAATTTTAGATTTCGTTTTTCATTATTATTAAAAGAATAAATATTTTTGGTAGCAACAAGATAATTTAGAATTTTACCATGGCAATTATCTCCGTTTATTTTTATAGATTGCCATAGCGTGTTAGAATCAAATTAAACTATGCCAGTTCCACAAAACCTTCAACGCTTCCTGGCTGCTCAACAGAATACGTACCAGCACGCTTTGCATGAAATAAAAAACGGCAGAAAGCAAAGTCATTGGATGTGGTTTATCTTTCCTCAAATTGCCGGCTTGGGATTCAGCGAAACTTCCAAATTATATGCAATAAAAAATTGTGAAGAAGCGAAGTTCTATTTGGACGATGCTACTTTAGGCTCGCACCTTGTTGAAATATCAAAAGCACTGCTTGACATTGAAGGTAAAACAGCCAACCAAATTTTCGGCAGTCCAGATGACTTAAAGCTAAAATCGTGTATGACATTATTTAGTGAATTAGATAATGCAAACCCTGTTTTTGAAGCAGTTCTTTCAAAATATTTTAATGGAGAGAAAGACATGAAAACATTGCGGCTGATACAATAATTTTCACTGACAGAATATTTTCACCGGATGCAGGTATAAGCACGCGGCAACGCAGTATTATCTACAGGTATGCTTGCGGGTTATTTTGCCGAAACCCGGATCGGTTTTTTCAACGACGATGAGCAGCTTGCAGCGAACAGCGTGTATCCGGGGCGGGTAGCATTGTATGTTTGCATTTCCATTAAACAAATTAAGGCAGCTTGTCCACTAATTAGTGAAACAGCTACGCAGGCCATCGTTTTCGCATTCATCCTGGTTGATATTTTAGCCCTTCTACCATCTGCAATCTTTTACTCATATACAGCAGCTTTTGTATTGATCCGGCATGCCGCTTATCTTATCAAACCTTATTGTGGCAGACTTAGATTCAACCCGGAAGTTTTCCAGTCATCGGCCAATACTTCCTGCTGGTTAGCATACACAAAAAAAGAGGAATGCATAGGCAACCTGTCCTCTTCACTCACTTTCTCATCAAGCCAATGTGGTTGCTGTGCATGCACAACATTCGAAGAAAACAAAAGGATTATTAATAACGTTTTTAGGTATTTTATTTACAGAATGTCAAGGTTAAAAAGGGTAAATTTAAATATTTTGACAATGCCATCATAAACAGCACACTTCAATTTGGATGAATGAGATTATTTTGGAGAAGTTAGAATATCCAACGGGTTCCTTCTAAATAAGATTAACTATTTGCGATTTATAAGTAATAAGTTTATAGTTATAAATCAAAACATAAAACTTAAACTATGTCATCACGGAGAAAATTTTTAAAAACGGCAGCAGTGAGTTCAGCAATATTTGGCTCAGGAAGTGTTTTCGCTGCAGAGAATAAGAATTATAAAACCATAAAAAATAAGGCTGTAGTGGTCTCTACATGGGACTTTGGAAAGACCGCAAACCTCGGCGCCTGGGAGGTGCTGGGTAAAGGCGGACGGGCATTGGACGCAGTAGAACAGGGTGTAAGAATTCCGGAAGCAGACCCAACCAACCAAACAATCGGTTATGGAGGACTTCCCGATCGTGATGGACACGTAACACTTGATGCATGCATTATGGATGAAAAATATAATTGTGGTTCGGTGATGTGTCTCGAGCATATCATGCACCCGATTTCAGTGGCAAGATTGGTGATGGAAAAGACACCGCATATTGTGCTCACTGCTGATGGCGCTTTAGAGTTTGCTCTTGCAAATGGTTTTGAAAAAATAAATCTGCTAACGCCGCAAAGCGAAAAGGACTGGAAGGAGTGGATGAAAACGGCTAATTACAGCCCGGAAAAAAATATAGAAAATAAACTCTATAACAAATCAAACGATCCAATGCCGGGCGGCCCGGGCAACCACGATACCATAGGTATGATGGCAATGGATGCAAATGGAGATATGAGCGGAGCATGCACTACCAGCGGGCTTGCTTACAAAATGCATGGCCGCGTAGGTGACTCGCCCATCATTGGTGCGGGCCTTTATGTAGACAATGAAGTGGGCGCTGCAACTTCATCCGGCGTTGGCGAAGAAGTGATACGCATTGTAGGCTCTCATCTTGTAGTGGAATTAATGAGAACCGGTATGTCGCCTGAAAAAGCTTGTAAAGGAGCAGTAGAACGCATTCTTAAGATTAGCCCGGAAAAATCCAAAGCAATACAAGTAGCTTTTGTTGCCTTAAATAAAAAAGGCGAATATGGCGGCTATAGCCTACAGCCCGGCTTTTCTTATTCTGTAAAAAGTAATACGGTAGAAAATGTTTTTAAATCAAAAAGCCATTTCCAATAAATTTAAAGTAGAATTATATAGATGAAAAATAAGGCAATACTGGAAGTGTGTGCATTTCATATTGACTCTTGCATCATCGCTGAAAAGGAAGGCGCTGCAAGAGTTGAGTTGTGTGATAATCCTATTGAAGGCGGAACTACTCCGAGCTATGGAACCATTAAACAGGCACGAGAGAAAATTTCCATTTTACTCTACCCTATTATAAGGCCGAGGGCTGGCAATTATTTTTATAGTGATGAAGAATTTGCGATTCTTAAAGATGACATAGGAATGTGTAAGCAATTAGGTTGCGATGGTATTTCTGTAGGCGTTTCAGATATCAACGCCAAAATAGATAAAGAAAGATTTAAGCAAATAGTAGAATGGGCCGGCCCAATGGGCGCAACCTGCAATCGCGTCTTTGATTGCGCTCCTGACCCTTTCGCAGCACTCGAAGATATTATTGAATGTGGCTGTGAGCGGGTACTTACATCAGGTCAGAAAAGCGCTGCACCTGATGCAGCTGAATTACTGAGCAAGCTGGTAAACCGGGCTGGTGACCGCATCATCATTAGGCCTGGTGCAGGTTTAAAATCATCCAACATTGCAAAGCTGCGAAAAGAAAGCGGCGCTATAGAATTTCATTCCTCTGCAAGAGTTGTAAAGCA
>JBBPZF010000558.1:0-4599 GCA_038199105.1 Chitinophagales bacterium
AATATAACTTTTGGATGAAAGGAAATGATCAGCTTAGGCCTGAAAATCCCAATGTAAATCATGTAACGCTTTTGCCAGATGGAAGTATTCTCAATCATTATTGGGATGAATATGATACGCCGAGGCCGGAAGCGTACCAGAAGGAAATAAGACTTTCGCAGGGAGTTGAAAATAAAAAAGATTTATACCGTCACCTGCGTGCGGCGTGTGAGTCGGGATGGGATTTTTCATCCCGCTGGTTTAAAGACCATGAAGAATTTAAAAGTATCCATGCTGCGGATATTATCCCCGTTGATCTTAATTGTCTTTTATTAAATCTTGAGCAAACGATTGCCGGCGCTTATGAATTTTCCGGGGATAAAGCGTCTGCAGAGAAGTTCATAACGCTGGCGGTTAAACGTAAAGATGCCATTGACAAATATTGCTGGAATGAAGAGCAAGGATTTTATTTTGATTATGATTATACGGTCTCATCTCAAACAAGTTCTTTTACACTCGCTTCGGCATTTCCTTTGTATTTTAATATTGCCTCTCAAAAGCAGGCAGATGCAGTTGCAGAAATACTTAAAAAAGATTTTTTAAAATCCGGCGGACTTATTACTACCACGGAAACTACAGATCAGCAATGGGATGCACCGAATGGATGGGCGCCCTTACAATGGATTGCAGTATCCGGATTAAGAAATTACGGTCACGAAGAATTAGCAAGGGACATTGCTGAAAGATGGATGCACATCAACGAAAGCGTTTATAAAAACACAGGTAAGATGATGGAGAAATACAATGTAGTGGCAACGGACCTTACAGCGGGTGGGGGAGAGTATGAAGCCCAGGACGGTTTTGGCTGGACAAATGGAGTTTATTTAGCTTTAAAGAGATTGACGGAGATTGCAATTTCTAAAGCATGAGAAAATTTACGACAACCTTTTAAAGGGTAAAATAGTTTTGAATAATTCAACGCATTATCCGATAATTTAGTTCGTTTTTCTTTGCTTTATTAAATTAGTAATTTTGATTATAAAATTTCTTGCATGTTAAAGGCTTTTGAAAATAATGAACTCATAAATGATATTGCAGAGGAGGTACAAAAGCTTCCCATAAGTGAGCAACGTGAGTTGCTTACAAAAATCAGGCTGTCAAATTATTTAAAAAGGAATAGCAGGCCAATCGCAGATTATGATAAGCTAAAAATAAAACCTCCCACCTTGAAACAAATTGATAAATGGAAGCATGAATCAAGAACTCACAAATGAGGGTAAAGAAATATGTACTTGATGCCAATATTTGGATCAGCTATTTTATTACTCAACAGGAACTACGATTAGCTGATATTATTTTCAACAATGATCTTGTTATATTTTATTGTGATGAATTATTGGAGGAATTGAAACGAGTGTTAACCTATGAACATCTTAAAAAATACAATATCAAATGGAATAAGGTTGATAATTTTATTCAAGCGTCAGCAGTTCATTTTTCTATTACTTCCATTGGAAAATATATTCCTTCAGACGAAAATGATAATTATGTTATAGCATTGGCTTTGCAAACAAATAGCGGATTTGTGACAAGTGGCGACACACATATTCTATCTCAAAAAGAAATCTTAGAACAGAAATACAAAAAATTAAAGATTATTACAAAAGCAGAATTTGAAAAAAAATTTCATGCCCGGCCCCTTTTCTAATGATTAAATCATTCTGAGGTTGCTCATTCTACCTCCATCACATGAAATCCATAAGGCTCAATAATCAAAAACTCGTCATCATTCCGGACATCAAAATTTATTTCTGTCCAATGATCATGTAATCTTTTTGGTGCATAGCCATTTTCTTTAAATGCATACCAGGTTACAAAAGCTTCTTTGTTACTGAAATTAAATAGACAAAAAATTTGTTGTTCATCAGTGTGTCTTATAAATGAAGCTACATGTATGTTATGTGGCGTGATCCACGTAAGATTGCTATAATCAGCAACGGCAGGCAGCTTTTTACGAATGCTTAAAAGCTTTTTTGTACCCGCGAATATTTGGTTTTCTATTGTTCCTTTTTTATCTTTTAATGTATTTTTTTTCCAATCAATCATGGGGCGGTGCATCCACCTGTTATCGTAGCTTTTACCCGGCTCACTTAAATACGCAGTGTCATTTATGTAGCCAATTTCATCTCCATAAAACAACATCGGCAAGCCCCCGATAAAAAAACTAAAGGCTTGCATCATTAAAATTTTACGGATTGATAACTCAATTTGATTGCTGTCATTTTCTTCTATCGCTTTTTCCAAACCAGCCAGAGAAGCCAACGATCCGCTGATGCGTGCATCTCCTGTTTTAGCATTAAAAGAGAACAGGCCGCCTCTCGAAGGCGAGCCTTCGTATTTGCCGGAATAATAATCTCTGATAAACTGCCTGTGTGCATAAGCGTTATACCCCGCTGCTTCAATCATATCATCATCATAACCTAAACCAATATCATCATGGCACCTTGTATAAGTAATCCAGGATGTGCCAAAAGGTTTTTGCAATAATACGTGTTGCGCTGCAAGCATCACGCGTGTGTCGCCCGTTGCCAGCGCATCCCACTGCAGCGCCATCTGCGGCGCTTTGTAAAGAAAGTCACATTCTCTTGCAACGAAATTTCCGCCACCAAAATATCCCATGATTTGCCGCGGGCGCTGTATAGCTTCTCCAAGTATGGCCATTCCCGGGGTTGCAACCTCAACACATAGCTTTATCAATCGTAAAAGTGTATGCGCCTGCGGAAGATTCGCGCAGGTAGTTCCTAACTGTTTCCATATAAATGCAGGCGCATCGATCCGTAAAATGTCCACGCCAATATTTGCATAAAAAAATACAGTATCCAGCATTTCAATAAATACTTCGGGGTTATGATAATTGAGATCCCATTGGTAATTATGAAAAACAGTCATTGCCCATTTATTGCATTCTTCCACCCAGGTAAAATTGCCTGGAGCAGCTTCCGGAAAAATTTCCTTCATTGTTTTTTCAAACTCATCCGGTATCGTGCGATTGTCATACATGTAAAAGAAATCCTGGTATTTTTTATCACCTGCTTTCGCTTTCATCGTCCACTCATGTCGGTCAGACGTATGATTGAGTACTATATCCGTCATTAGGTACATATTCTCCTGTAGCATTTTTTCCTGGAGCTGCTGCAGGTCTTCTATCTTCCCGAATCGTTCATCAATTTCCCTGAAATCAGAAACTGCGTAGCCGCCATCACTTGCTTTAGGGGGGCTTTTAAACAACGGCATCAGGTGTAAAATATTTATACCCAGCTCTTCAAAATAGGAAAGTTTTTCTTCAAGCTTTTTAATGGAACCGGCGAACCTGTCAACATACAAACTCATGCCGCAAAGCTCGTTGCTCAGGAACCAATGTTCTTTTTTCATCTTTTCAATGTCCCTTTCCTTCAACTTTTGCCCACGATTTTCGAATGATGTATGTATGGTGTGCAGAAGCCTTTTAAAAAGATTCTGGTAATTTTTATCCTTCCCATATATTTCTTTAAACAGCGTTTCTATGGCGGAGGCATTTGCAATAAATCTTGTATAGAAGAAATTATAATTATCATCTTTTGAAGATGGATTTCCCAGGATCTCTGCAACCTGGGAATGAAGTTTAAAATCGTACATACGTTAGCGTTATTAATCAAAAATCTGGCTGCTTAAATGTTTAAAGGCTTCCATAGCGCCCATATATTCACAGGTTCTGGCACCGGCCTTATTGCCGTTTGCAATAACAGTTTCCCAATCTTCAGTATGCATAGCCTGTATCATCGGTAAAGAATAATTGCGGAGCTGGTACAAGATCGCTCCCACAAAAGCATCGCCTGCACCCGTGCTGTCAATAGACTTAACAGGTATAGTACCAACTATCATTTTATTTTTTTCATGCATTAATAATGTGCCTTCTTTCCCGAGTGTGATTGCAAATGTGGCGTTGTTTTTTTCGGATAAAACTGTTGCTGCAATATTCACGGAAGAACTGCCGGTGAGCAGCATGGCTTCATCATCGCTTACCTTAAAAAAATGACATCGCTCCATGAAATACCAGCTCTGGTCAACGAATGATGCTGTGTCTGTTTTCCAAAGTAGCTGGCGGTAATTAGGATCGAAGCTGATAAAAATATTTTTATCCAAAGCTTTTTGCAACAAAGCTTTATATGCCTGTTGTAAAGGCCCAGGAAGAAAAGCTGTTGCCGAGCCAAAATGAATAATTGAAAATGAGCTGAGGTCTATTCCTTCGAGATCGCTTTCAGTAAGCTGCCCATCGGCACCGCGGTTAAAAACAAAGTCCCTTTCACCATCGGGCATTAATGATACAAATGCAAACGTGGTAAAATAATTTTTATCCTGCACCATCCAGGTAGTAGATACACCAAAGTCTTTCATCGTATCAATCAACTGCTGCCCAAATGGGTCTGCGCCTACCTTTGCAGAAAGCAATACATCACCTCCCAGAGCAGCGATTGCGGCGGCAACATTCGTTGGCGCTCCGCCTGGCTTTTTTAAAAAATGCTCCCCTTTGGAAAGCGGCGCTCCGGTATCTGTGCAAATCATATCAATCAATGCCTCACC
>JBBPZF010000559.1:0-5603 GCA_038199105.1 Chitinophagales bacterium
TAAAATAAAAATCGAAGGCCCAAATCATTATGCCGTGCTTGACTTTGGATATGGCTCTTGCGATAAGGTTGCCACTATTTCTATAAATGGAAATACGCCAGGAACGATACTGCTCCGATAATATTTAAGATAACAAATAATTTCCCCATGCTAACATACCCGCCGTTTTAACCGCGGGTTTTTTTATAAACACTCTAAGCAAGCCTCATTATCTTTGCTGCATGAGTAAAGTACGAGTAAGGTTTGCGCCCAGCCCCACCGGTGGTTTACACTTAGGAGGCGTACGCACAGCTTTATACAATTATTTATTTGCAAAAAAACACAATGGAGATTTTGTGTTAAGAATCGAAGACACTGACCAGGGCCGTTATGTGCCAGGCGCGGAACAATATATAATTGATTCCCTTGCCTGGTGTGGAATACTTCCGGATGAAGGCCCGCACAAAGAAGGTGATTACGCGCCTTACAGGCAAAGTGAGCGTAAGAATTTTTATAAAGAATATGCAGAAGAGCTGGTAAAAAAAGGGCATGCCTATTATGCGTTTGACACACCGGAGGAAATTGAAGCGCTCAGGGAAAAATTAAGGGCACAAGGAAAAAGCAATTTGCAGTATGGCCATCATGTGCGGCTTGATATGAAAAATTCGCTTTCATTATCCGCCGAAGAAACACAGGCATTGCTGAATGCAAGCTTCCCTTACGTAATCCGGATAAAAATTGAACGAGACGAATTTGTTTCTTTTAAAGACATGATACGCGGTGATATACAAATGGATACAAATGGCATAGATGATAAAGTTTTATTGAAAGCAGATGGAATGCCCACCTATCATCTCGCCGTGGTAGTAGATGATTACCTGATGAAGATCACACATGCTTTTCGCGGCGAGGAGTGGCTGCCGAGTGCACCGGTGCATATACTTCTCTGGCAATACCTTGGATGGAAAGACCACATGCCTCAATGGGCACATTTCCCGCTGATACTTAAGCCAGACGGTAATGGAAAGTTAAGTAAGCGAGATGGCGAACGCCTTGGATTTCCCGTGTTTTCATTAGGATGGAAGGATCCCGCAACAGGCGATCTTCTGAAAGGTTTTAAAGACATAGGCTTCATGCCGGAAGCATTTATTAATATGCTTGCTTTACTTGGTTGGAATGATGGTACCGAACAGGAATTATTCTCGCTGGAAGAATTAATAGAAAAATTTTCCATTGAGAGAGTACATTCCAGCGGAGCAAAATTTGATTTTGAAAAAGGTAAATGGTTCAATCATGAATGGATAAAAAAGAGTACTGCCGCGCAATTGGAATCAGCAGTAAAAGAAATATTCCAGGAGAAAAATATTTCGATAAATGATGAGAATAAGTTTAAGCAAATCGTTGCTCTTGTAAAAGATCGTTGCACACTACTTAATGATTTTTGGGAGCAATCAAATTTCTTTTTTGCAACTCCTGAAAAAATTGATATCGATTCAATACTTCCCAAATGGAACGATTCTAAAAGTCTTTTTTTTGTTGAATTAATAAATACATATAAGCTTTCTACTACGTGGATGGCAACAGAACTTGAACACACCTTTAAGGAAATTGCGTCAATGCACCGCATCAAGCCGGGAGAGCTATTGCTTCCGTTAAGAATAATGTTGGTTGGTGGTAAATATGGACCCGGCGTTTTTGAAATTTCTTCTTTACTTGGTAAAGAAGAAACAATAAAAAGAATTCAACATACATTGTCTTTGTTAGCGGATAATAACGCTAAGAGTTGATTTTTTTTATGAACACGGTTACGGATTTTAGTGAATTTATTCTTCTTACGGTTACTGAGTTGCTGGTAAATTTTATAACTAATGGAAGCAGAAAAAAATGACACAAAAACTATTCACGTGCAACGGCCTGTGCGGGTGCTTGTTGCTAAGGTTGGCCTTGATGGGCACGACAGGGGAGCAAAAATAATTGCAACTTCGTTGAGAGATGCGGGCATGGAAGTTATTTATACCGGTTTGCGGCAAACGCCGGAAATGGTTGTGAATACTGCATTGCAGGAAGATGTAGATGCAATTGGAGTAAGTATATTATCCGGTGCACATAACACTGTCTTCCCAAAAATTTTAAAACTATTGAAAGAAAATAAAATGGATGATGTGTTGCTGACCGGCGGTGGAATTATTCCTGCAGATGATATGAAAAAATTAAATGAAATGGGCGTTGGAAAATTATTTTCGCCTGGAACAAATACTTCTGAAATAGCAAACTATATTAAGAATTGGGTAAAAGAAAACAGGCCATTTTAAAATTTTATTTGTGGAAAAATCAATCCGGATATTCAAATCTTTTAAGGAGCATGATAAGTTTCATTTGGAACAAATGAGAAATTCAACAGTTGAAAACAGGTTTAGAAAATTATACATGATGGAGGAAATTACAAAGCTTTTACATCCCCCAAAAAACTCAGAAAGAAAAATAACTATCGGTAATGGATTTACTAAACAATGAGTTTTTTCTATTCTTTTCTTGCGCACAAAAAAATATGCTTAGGTATATGGTCATTGGAGGCTATGCTGTAAATTATTATGGCTACAATAGAAACACCGACGATTTAGATATTTGGCTTGCTCCAACTAATGAAAATAGAAAGGCTTTTATGAAAACGCTTTTATGCATGAATTATTCAGAAGGCGAAGTTGCTCCATTACATGAAGAAGATTTTACAAAACCATTTGTCTCAAACATTGGTAGCGAAGAATCATCTATAGATTTACTAACATTTGTACACTTTTCAATTTCCTTTGATGAAGCGGAAAGTAGGAAAAATGTGTATGAAATAATACCCGGTACTTTTATTAATTTAACCCCTTACGACTTCCTGCTAGATATGAAATTGAAATCCAGGCGAGAAAAAGATTTGTGGGATGTTGCAAACTGGATGAAATAAAAAATAAAAAATAGAAAATGAATTATTCAACGCTGAAGACAACAACAGAAAATAATATTTTCATCATCATTATTAATAGACCTGATAAATTAAACGCACTTAATAAAACGGTTTTATCAGAGCTGGACGACGCTATACAAAAAATTTACGATGATGAAAATATAAAAGCAACTATCATTACCGGCGAGGGAGAAAAAGCTTTTGTTGCCGGCGCTGATATAGCCGAATTTACTGAGGTCGGCGATGACAGCGGCGCAACGCTTGCAAAAACAGGGCAGGATATATTTTTTAAAATAGAAAATTGTCCCAAGCCGATAATTGCTGCTGTGAATGGCTTTGCTTTGGGTGGAGGTTGCGAGTTGGCTATGGCATGTCATTTCAGGCTGGCAAGCGATAATGCAAAATTTGGCCAGCCGGAAGTTAACCTTGGTATTATACCGGGCTATGGAGGCACGCAGCGTTTACCCATGCTTGTTGGTAAGGGTAAAGCAATGGAGTTAATAATGACCGGCAGCATGATTGATGCCGGCGAAGCCAAAGTGCTTGGGCTGGTAAATTATGTTACAAGTCCTGAAAACCTCCTTGAAAAAACGAAGGAAATTCTAACTGTAATTCTTACAAAATCGCCCGTGGCTATCGCTAAAGTAATTGCTGCCGTAAACGCCTGTAATGGTAAAAATGGTTTCGAAGAAGAGATAAAATTATTCGGCGAAGTATTTACTTCAGATGATAAGAAAGAAGGCATGCAGGCCTTTATAGAAAAACGCAAACCAGTCTTCACGGGAAAATAACTATTGATTAAAAACGCGTATAGTTTTTACAAATCTTCCCTGGTAGTATTTATTAAACGGCGTAATCACCACACTATAGGCCTTCCCGGATGTAGCATGAATAAATTGTAATTCGTCTTTTTTATTCGAAACAATAATGCCCATGTGGCCTATCACTCTTTCTGTACTATCCGTTCCGGTAAACAAAATAAGGTCGCCTCTTTTGCTTTTTCCGACTGGAATTTCAGTGCCTGTATTTTCAAAATCTTTTGATGAGCGCGGCACAGAAATATTGTAATGATTAAAAACGTACGTTATAAAACCAGAGCAGTCAAAACCAACGGAAGGGTCGGTTGACGCATATTTATACGGAGTGCCGATGAGCGTTTCAGCGTATGCAACCAGGCTGTCAGGCAAGGTGTTTTTTGTAACAACTTCTATTACCGGCACGGTATCTTTTATTTCTGGTATCGTTTTTTTTACAATTGCATTGCTGCTTATATTGCTTACAGGCGGGACTTGTTGCCCGATATTATTTTGCAAATTAACTTCTTGTTGTCGGTGCGTAGCCAGGTAAAAAATAAATACGGCGATGGAGAATGCCAATAAGAAATATAAAATTTTCAAGATAGAAGAATTAATGATAGTTGTTTACAAGAATTTAATTTCCAGGCATCCTGGGTTATTCAAAAATAGCAAATTGATAACGGCAGATTCACTAATGTGTTATAATTTAATAACACCACGTTTAGATTTTCATTTGTTCACAGATTTTTTTACAGTGCTCCTTCACTTTTAAATTAAATTTGTAACACGTTATTAAATATTTTTCTTAAAAAAAGTGACCATTATTATGGAGTATAGAATTGAAAAAGATACCATGGGTGAAGTCGAAGTCCCTGCAGCAGCATATTACGGCGCACAGACACAAAGAAGTATTGAAAATTTTAAAATTGCGCAGGATATAAATAAAATGCCCAAAGAGATAATACAGGCTTTTGCGTATTTGAAAAAAGCCGCTGCCATCACTAACCTGGATGCAGGAGTTTTAAGTAAAGAAAAATGTGAGTTGATTAGAAAAGCCGCGGATGAAATATTAATGGGAAAATTGGACGATCAATTTCCTCTTGTGGTATGGCAAACAGGAAGTGGCACACAAAGTAACATGAATGTAAATGAAGTAATCGCTTACCGCGGCCATGTGTTGAATGGCGGCAAACTTTCCGATAAAGAAAAGATTTTGCACCCTAATGATGATGTAAATAAGTCGCAGTCAAGTAACGATACTTTTCCTACGGCCATGCACATTGCTGCATATAAAATTCTTCATGACCTTACATTGCCTGCAATTGAAAATCTTAAAAATACTTTAGCGGCGAAGTCTAAGGAATTTATGCACATTGTAAAGATCGGCCGTACGCATTTTATGGATGCCACGCCGTTAACGCTTGGGCAGGAATTTAGCGGCTATGCGTCACAGTTAGAGCATGGCTTAAGGGCGATCAGAAACTCAATGCTCCATTTAAGTGAGCTTGCTCTCGGGGGAACAGCAGTAGGTACGGGGATAAACACACCGCCAGGCTATGCAAAAAATGTTGCTGAAACTATCGCAGAACTAACTGGCCTTCCCTTCATTACTGCTGAAAATAAATTTGAATCGCTTGCTGCGCATGATGCAATTGTAGAAACACACGGCGCCTTGAAAACAGTTGCTGTAAGCCTTATGAAAATCGCGAACGATATACGCATGCTATCTTCCGGGCCACGCAGCGGCATAGGCGAAATTCATATTCCTGATAATGAGCCGGGCTCATCTATTATGCCCGGCAAAGTGAACCCCACACAATGTGAAGCGCTTACCATGATAGCTGCACAGGTAATGGGTAATGATGTGGCAATAA
>JBBPZF010000560.1:0-9290 GCA_038199105.1 Chitinophagales bacterium
AAAGTAAGATTGCCATTGTTATGGTATGCATAATTGTGCAACTTGATCTCAGGTATTTGCTGTAGTATCGTTGCTTTGGAAGCCAGGCCTGTAGCATCCTGGCGATAGTTAGCGAAATCATGATCGCTTACATCTTTTGGAAAACCATTGGTGATGATAATGTCGCGATAGCTGTCGTTGTCAAAATCGGTCACTACCGGCGTCCAGCTCCAGTCTGTTTGAGCAATGCCGCTCATAAAACTTATATCACTAAAAGCCGGCACACCAATGCTATCGTTTTCACCAACCTTTGGGCCATCGTTAGCTGGAAAGTGTTACGGACGTACTGGTATTGGTAACCAAACTTATCAAAATTTTGATAGGTGACATAGCTATTAGCAGAGCTCATCATTTTCTTGCGTTGGTTGTCCTGCGGGCTCATGTCAAGCTCTAGATTGATCATAGCCAGTGGCGGCTTCATAACCTCGCCGTAAGAGGATTTGACATAAGAAAGGCCAATGGCTAAAGAAATAGGCTTTACTTATCCCGAATGGTACATAGAACTTCTGTGGGATAATAAGAATATGAAGGGTGCCAACTTTGACGACATGAACCAATTCATTAAGCGTGTTATCCATGAAGGATTTGATGTAAAACTATAAGAAAATTAAAAAAAATATTATGAACAGAAGAGAAAAGAAGCAGTACAGCATATTTCGCTCCTTTTAAGAGCACCATTGTAGGATCAATCTTTTTTGAATGGGTGCAAAACCGAAACAAAAGCCTCCAAACAATTTACACATGATGAGATTGTTTTTGTAGACGAAGTATCAGATACCATATTACCTCCAACTAAAACACCAGGGTGCAAAGTTGCAGGTAATTTTTTCGTCAAGGTTATCTTTGTTCGGCGGGTGCTATGAATTATATATTGATCTTTCTATCCCTTGCAATGTTTCTCCATTGTGTTGTTACTTCATTATTTTCCACCACCAATGCACATTCATACAAAGCAACAGTTGGGCAAATATGAAAAGGCATGCCATACAATATATCACCAACTTTATAATGGCGATCTCCTGTAGATTCAACAACTAAATGTTCTTCGCTTTGGCTGATAAATTTTAACTCCGGGGCATTTAAAAAATAGACACGCTTATCCAAACTATTTTCTGCGGCAATAGATTTATGGCCAAGATCAAGACATAATTTTTTTTCAGCAGGCAAAGAAATAACCCGTGTAATAACTAACGCTGCAGGAAGAAAATGCTGTTCCGTAAATGAATCGCTGTAACCTTTATCCCAATAGACAAATGTTCCAGGGCTGCACTCCCTTCCATCTTTTTTTGCGTGTACGGCAAAAGAAGGTGATCCCCCGGCAATAATAACAGGCTCTGGATAACCCTCTTTTGTCAATTGCTCTTGCATCGCAAGAACTGCTTCAAATGCCTTGTCACATTGAATTGTACGTTCATTAATATCAGATGTGCGAATGTGGCCGTCATACGCGTGTAATCCTTTTGGTTCTATCCCCGCTGACTTTTCACATGTTCTGTAAAGTTCAAGCGCAATGTTGCCGGGCGCTATTCCTGTCCTGTTCATCCCTACATTCAAATCAATATATATTCCTATCTGAATAGAGTTTTCTACAGCAAGAGCATTGATATTTTTTATTGATTGAATGTTATCAGCGAGACAGGAAAACTTTGTGGACGGATATGTTTTTATCAACTCAATAAAACGCTTCAGCTTCGGCCCGGCAGGTTGATAAGCTAACAATACATCAGCGCCTCCCGCCATGCCAAGCATTTCAGCCTCAGCAATTGTAGCGCACTTAAATTTACGGATGCCTGCTTCCATTTGTAACACAGCTACTTCAATGGACTTATGTGATTTAACATGAGGCCGCAACCTTTTTACATCGCCAATCATAGAGATGGCCGTTCTAATATTTTCGATTACCCTTTGCCGGTATACTACCAGGGCTGGTGTATCTATTGCTTCTATATTTTTGATAGAATACCAATCCATTTCAGTTTTATTTCATGGTTAATCAATATAATTCAAACAGGGCTTCTATTTCGACCGGTATATTATCCGGCAGGGAACCCATGCCTACGGCACTTCTTACACCCACACCGTTTTCTTCACCCCATATTCTTTTGAACAATTCACTGCACCCATTAATAATGTAAGGATGTTTTTTAAAATCAGCGATACAGTTAATCATTCCCAGCACTTTTATCACACGCTTTATTTTATCAAGGCTGCCGATGCCATTTATAATGGTTGATAAGATAGATAAACCTGTTTGTTGCGCAGCCAGTTTGCCTTCTTCTTCATTTATATCTAAACCAATTTGGCCAATGATCAGCGAGCCGTCTGTTTTGAAGGGCCCGTGCCCGGATACATAAAGATGATTACCATCAATAAGAAAAGGCTTGTACACGCCCATCGGCTTCGGAGCCGGGGGAAGTATTAAACCGGTTTGCTCGAAATTATTTGAAGCTGTATTATTTTGCATTGATTAATTTTTTTATGATTATACAAAAAGGTTTAAGACCAACACACCAATTAGCCCTACTACAGAAATGATCGTTTCCATTAACGTCCATGAACGAAACGTGTCTTTTAAACTTAAATTAAAATATTCTTTAAATAACCAGAATCCCGAATCGTTCACATGTGAGAAGGCAAGGCTGCCCGCACCTATAGAAAGCACCATCAGGCTTGGGTTTACGTTGCTGCTCATAATTACCGGTGCAAGTATGCCCGCCGTTGTAAGGCCAGCTACTGTAGCGGATCCTATGCATATCCGTATGATGGCAGCTATCAACCAGGCAAGCAGCAAAGGAGGTATGTTTACGTTGTTTAATTGCGCGGCAATTTGCTCACTTACACCGCTATCAGTAAGCACCTGCTTTAATGCACCGGCGCTTCCGATTATCAGCAATATCATCGCTATATCTTTCACCGATTCTACATAGACAGACATCACTTCAGAAATCTTTTTTCCCTGTTTTATACCAAGTGTATAAGTGGCAACCACGAGTGCTATCAGCATCACCACTGCCGGCTCTGCTAAAAAAGAAATAACCTTACTTATGGCCGATGCCGGTGGAATAAAATGGATTAACAATGTAGTTCCCATAAGAAGAACAACCGGCAGAAGCGCTGTTAAAAAGCTACTAACGCCACCGGGCAAATGATCTTCCGGTAAAGTTTTTCCATGAAAGGTTTCCAGGGGAACAGAATGAATTTTTTTTAAAGTTTTTGCAAACAATGGTCCAGCCATAACAATAGCCGGCACGGAAAGTATAAGGCCATAGATCAAAGTCATTCCAATGTTAGCATGAAACTGTACGGCCAAAGCAGTAGGCGCGGGATGCGGAGGAAGGAAACCAAAGGTAACAGACAAGGCCGCAAGCATAGGCAGCCCGATATATACTGCAGGCAACTTATATTGATACACTACAGAAAAGATAAGCGGAACAAGCAGTACGAACCCCACTCCGTAAAACAATGGAATGCCTACAATGAAGCCAGTGACAACAAGCGCCCATTGAATGTATTTCTCACCAAAGGCATTCATCATTACCGAAGCAATCTTTTGTGCAGCGCCACTATCAGCCACCAGCTTGCCAAGCATAGCGCCCAATGCAATTATAATAACCAGCGAACCAAGTGTATCTCCTATGCCCTTTTGCACAGAAGCTATCACCTTATTGAATGGAATCCCTAATAATAAACCAGCGAGTATAGAGGTAAATAAAAAAGCAAGAAAAGGATTAATTTTTCCCCAGGTGATTATGAGAATAAGAGCGGCAATGCATAAAAAAATTATCAGGAACGCCATCGGCAATTTTTAATAAATGTATTTATTATACCTGAATAATTTCCCACCGCTATTATGCAGGCGGTTTTTTTCCATAGGCTTGTAAATCGAAAATTTATTATAAGCTTATTTTTTGTGTACGTTTCTTCATAAGCTAATGGCTTCTTTATCGCTGGCAAACATTCCATTGATGTTTACAATACCCGCTGCCAGCTTATCGTAGCCGCCTGTGAGAAGAAATACAAAAACGTGGAGATAATTCAGGGTTGTCAAAAACAATTGCCTTGTTTTCGCCGAAAACCCTGCCGGCTTCCCGAACGGAAGATTCTGCTGGAATGTAATATTCAATACTCTTATCGCTGCAGGTTCATAACGAGTAAAAAATTTCTTAAACCGAACTGATAATGATTATCTTACAATAAAAGTGAAAGTTCTCACCACGATGAACTTCGCAAGTCACGAGCTACAGATTATTTTATGAGACGCTTACTATTTATTATAGCTTTGTTTTTCACACTTCCTGCATTTTCGCAAGATCAGGAAAGGCAGTTAAGTAAACGAGTTATTGTAAAAACAAATCTTATGAACTTACTTGCGCGAAGCCCTACCCTAACGATTGAAAAGCCATTTTCAAAAACACTTAGCGCGGAAATTTCATTTATCCAGGGAAGAGTCAATAATATATTATTTTACGATCACTACGGTTACAATGGGGTTTTAGTAAGAGCTAAAAAGTATTTTGAAAAATTGGATTACGCAAAAATTTGCCCATATATGGCTTTGTATATCGGAAACTTAAAAAGAAGTATTCAATCTTCCGGAAGCACGGGTATTTACGGATTATTTGGCTATCCATCACACGACTTCTCCGCAAATTCAATACGGGCAGGAGGTTCTGCAGGATTAACTTTTGTAGGAAAAAAGAAGTTCGTGGTTGATGCTCTAATGAGCTTAGGCTATGGAAAATATACAAGGTACTACAAGCCAGAGATTATTTCAAAGGGTTATTTAGATTATCAATTTTGGCTTTCTGTTGGATATTGTTTTTAAACCGCAAAGGGAACAATTTCGAAGGTGCCTTTTTGTATCAAAAAATCTTTTGCCCTCGTTGGTCATTCCTTGTTTAGTCCGAAGCCCAATCATCACTGTTGTTTTGTGTTCGTGCGGATGGTTTTGTAGCCAGGCAATCACCAACAACCGGCACAGAGGTAAGATATGAATGAAGTAACAGCTTTATGGCCTTCACTAACTTAGCAATTAAAAGAACATCACAACTCACCATACAAAATATTTGCTGCCATTATTAGGAAAGTGGAAACATTTTTTAAAACCGGATAAATATAAAAATGTAATAATAGGAAGTCTTGCGGCTATGATAAAGAGAATTGGATAGAGCTAAATGTTTCTGCATTATGAGTAATCACATCCATTTGATTTGGCAAATTCAGCCGGGATATCGATCACTACCAGTTTTTGAAACGCAATCCTCTCAGTACTGATTTATGGACTAAAGAAGTTTTTATACAGAAGGTGGAATATGTTCATAATGATCCTGAGACGGCAGGCTTGTGCCTTCAACCAGAAGATTATAAATATTCATCAGCAAAGTTTTATGAAAGCGGTATTGATGAATTTGGGATTCTAACGCATTGGATGAGTTAGCATAAATTTTGCTACGGCTTCAAACTTATTTTGGGTGTAGCGAGACTGCTAAGCCATCAGTAATTTGTTATTTGCTAAAATTATAGCCCAGCTTTAATTGCCAATAACCACCAAATTCATTATCGGCATTCAGGGGAACAAAAACACTTGCATCAGGTACTATTTCAAAATGTCCGATGGTAAAGCTGGAGTAAAGATTAAATTCTACATTATTCATGGTAAATTTATTTGTAACAGATTCCGTAGTGGTAGTAGTGGTGCCACCATTTCCATTACCATGGCCATGGCTATGATTTTTCAAAAATCCTTTACTCCCTGTGCTTTGAGTAATGTAGCGGTTGGTTGTTAGAAACGAATAAAATTCATTGTTGCCGCCATTTATAAATATGGAGGGGGCTATATCGGCTTCATCAATTGTGTTATTGCTGAATTGAAAATTATGTGTAATACCTAATGCTGTGTTCATACTTGCCTGGGGTTGGTGGTTTTCATCGTTGCCAAAGCCAAAGCTTACAGCAGCTGCAGGAGCTAACCAAAGCTTTTTATATGCAATATATCCATACAGCTCATTGGTAATTGGCGAATAGGGTACCGCAGTATTATTGGTAAAGAAAAAATGTGTATACCTGAAATTAAGATTAACAGGTTTATCATATTCTTCATAAAATGCGGAAGCAGTATGCATAAATAATTTATTTCCTGTGCCCGACGCTAATGTATTAAAGCTATAACTTAACCCGAGTCCGCTCTTATGCATAATTCTGAAAAAAGGTGCTAATACCAATGCGTTCTTTAAAGTAGTATCGGTACCATTAATCCTGTATGCTGCAGTAGTATTTACTGTAATACCAGCCTGCTGGCTGAATTGTTTTGTTTTTTCCTGGGCAATGACATGTAAACTGCTGAAGAGACCCAGCATAATGATTGTTCTTTTCATAGTAGGGTATGGATTTTAGTAGGGATTTTCAAAAGATATTAGTAACGTTCTAAGAAAAAAATTATTGCTTTTTTTTCTTTCCCTTCGAGGTTTCTCCGCGTCCTCTTTTCTCCGCCTGGCCTTTGGCCTGGTGGAATACGGCAGCTTGAACGAACCCGGGATGATTGAACTGCTTCTACAGGTAAAGCGCCAATGCCGGCACCTGCTAATTTTTTAGGGTATGTTACTGTCTGGTTTAGCCTGGTAATATTGCTCTATAGCTTTTCCAATCAATTGCTCCTCCTTCGATTGCACTAACATACCATCTTCCCCCGGCTTCCAGGCGAGCCTGTTGTTTTTGGTTAAACAAGGAGAAAGTGTAAGTGCCAGGGAATTATTTTGAAAGACGCGAAAGACCAGGTTACCGCCTCCCTTTAAAAGAGGAGTTTGTACTTCGAACTCTTTTCCATTTACGGCAATGTTGAATTTTTCCATTTGAACAGTTAGATTTTGGGATCGGAAATTAGAAAAAATTTTTTAAATAAAAAAATTTCCACTCGCCGTATACAAACTGCACGCTGGAAGAGGTATCGCAAACTATTTACTTAATAGGCCATAATCCATATTCTACTTGTAATAGCAGTGATTGTAAGCGGACGCAACGCGGTATAGGTTGTTTCAACTATTTTGTGGTTTATCTCATTGAAGTTGATCCATGTTTCATTGAAGTTGATGCATGTTTCATAGAAGTTGATCCATGTTTCATTTTTTTTGAGATTGTTTGTTAGATTTTTGAGGATTTCAGACTGAATGATGGCTTTGAATAGGAAGCTTCTTCTCATCCCGCTTTTATAACATAGTAACCCAATTGAAATATTCTTTCTGTAAGAAGATGACCTCTGTTAACTTGCAGAGCGTGCAGGCATCGGGATTTCATTTCCTGGTGCTCGTTAATTGTTAACCTATTTAAGAAAGGAAATGAAAACCCCGCTGAGAAGGTGTGTGTGAAATTTTTTATCACTTAAGCATCTATGGTTATGAAATTGATTACCTAAGGAATAAAACAACTACGTGTTTGTTTATTTTATAAATTTAAGAATGGAAACAATAAAACTAACTGGGTTAATACACAGGGAGGCCGAATGCATAGGCATCTTTTCACCGCAAAATGCTACGCTCAATTATTATTTTCAAAAAAAATGCGGGGCCAAATGGAGCCGTACTAACAAATGTTGGTATGTGTCATGTACGGAAAAAAATTACGAATTAATATGCACGGCGCTGAAGGGGAAAGCTTTACTTAATGTGGAGGAATTGAAAGCATACCTGTTGCAAAAGAAAAAGTCAAAGCCGTCCGTTAATCTCACAGTGGTACCAAAGCAGGCAGCGACACAACAAGTTGCAAACACCTTACCTAAGGCCGCCAGGCTAACGGCTACATACAGGTTAAGCGCTGATAGCGAAAATGAACTGCAAAAATTCAATCAGCAATTGGTTTTAAAAAGCTATAGTACGTCCACCATTAAAACCTATACCAATGAATTCGGGCAGTTTTTACAGGCAATAGGCCAGGTACCGGCAACTGAATTTACTACCCAGCGTATAAAAGATTACCTGCAGTACTGTTTTGAAAAATTACACCTAAGTGAAAATACATTACACAGCCGGATGAATGCGCTGAAATTTTATTTTGAACAGGTGCTTGGAAGGGAAAAATTTTTCTGGGAGATACCGAGGCCAAAAAGGCCGCTGCAGCTACCGAAGTTTTTTAACCAGGATGAAATAGCTGCTATAATAAAAGCTGCAGCTAACCTGAAACACAAAGTAATGGTGATGCTTGCTTATAGTGGCGGGTTAAGAGTAAGTGAAGTAGTTGCAATAAAAACATATCATATAGATAGCAAGCGCATGAGTATTTTTATAGAAAATGCAAAGGGCAAAAAGGACAGAATTGTAACATTGAGCCCGGTATTGTTAATCATGCTGAGGGAATATTGGAAAGCTTACAATCCTAAAAAAAACGGTTATCTGTTTGCAGGACAATTTGAAGGAGAACCATACAGCACAAGAAGCCTGCAAATGGTCTTAAATGCGGCCAAGAAAAAGGCAGGAATTATCAAGCCTGGCAGCGTTCATGCCTTGCGGCATAGCTTCGCCACGCACCTGCTTGACAAGGGCACTGATGTAACTATGATAATGAAATTGCTGGGGCATAATGATTTAAAAACCACACTAAGGTATTTGCATGTAACCAACAGGGATATGCTTCACATAGTAAGCCCCCTTGATAACCTTAAGTTAGATTAACTCTATTAACACGTCATCACTCTTTATTTTAAATAACATGAAATTTAATTGTAAACAGGTAACAATAGAAGATGAAGAATTTGGTTGCACAGTTACCTTTTCGGAAGATAAATGTGAAGATGAACGATCCATTGATAAAATAATGGCTTCACAGGGGCAATACATTTTGCTGCAAAGAACCTATGCCGAAGATGATTTTGAAGATGATTACTATTACGTTGAAATGAGCGATTTTGACAAATCAGGAGACTTGCGGCACTTTAATATAGATCTGTACAGGAACCGCTTTATGATGAGTGATAAAAATGAAACGATTGAAATTAACATCAACATCAGTGACCGGAAGTTTGAAAAATTGAAAACAGCCCTAAATAAGATCGTAAATAAAAATAGCCCAATAAAAATTCACGAAAAGTTGACGTAAGGGCCGTGTTGTATTTGCGAAAGTTTTTAAACTTTCGTTTATTTTAATAAAATATTAATATTGAGATATTTAAAAAAATATCCGCAAGTTGGTTGGTGTTTAAACATTCGTATATTTATGAGTTATAGGCTACCTGTTTTTCAAAAAAGTACTTTCAATAATTCAGT
>JBBPZF010000561.1:0-2810 GCA_038199105.1 Chitinophagales bacterium
AGTAAAAAGTTTTGTTAGGTTGTTTAGTAAAGAGGGCTTCGCCCGATGCATTTCAGCCCACCTTCTGAGAAGGTGGTTGTTGAGTAATTGTGTGAAACAATATGATCATAATTTGTACGATATGGCATTTTTTTTCTTGCTGATATACATTTAATTTGCCATAATTCTTTAAAGGTTGTTTTCTCTTTGGCGCTACGGTTCAATAAGATTAGGTGAATGCGTCAGTATCCTTTATTTTAAACCCGATTGCCATGCAAACATCACAACTTCCTTCTTTAGACAATTATGTGAAAATTCCTGAATTACAAGTCGAAGAGTTTCGCAAAAACGGCCACACACTTACCCGTAATATTATTTCTGCCGAAGAACTTGCTCCCTACCGGGCAGCCATACTCGAAGCTGCCGAAAAATTCAATACGGAAAAAAGAAAAATGGAAGACCGCGATACTTATGGAAAAGCTTTTTTGCAGATTATGAATCTGTGGACAAGAAATGAAAATGTAAAAAAGTTTGTGATGGCAAAACGTTTTGGAAAGATCGCAGCAGACTTGCTTGGTGTTGAAAACGTTCGCATTTATCATGACCAGGCATTGTTCAAAGAAGCAGGCGGCGGGCCAACTCCGTGGCACCAGGATCAATATTACTGGCCGCTTGATACACGCAACACAGTTACTATGTGGATGCCGTTAGTAGATATTAATGTTGAAATGGGTATGCTAACTTTTGCTTCGGAATCCTATCTTTCGGGCTTTGCATTTAATAAGGAAATCTCCGATGAATCGGAACAGGAATTCGATGATATTGTGGAAGAAAAAAAATACCCTGTAACCCGTGCGGAAGAAATGAAAGCCGGTGATGCCACATGGCATTACGGATACACGATTCATAAAGCTCCCGGAAATTATTCTGATAAAATGCGGGAAGTGATGACCATTATTTATGTTGCTGATGGTGCAAAAATTACGCAGCCAAATAACGAGTGGCAGGAAAATGATCATAAGACATGGCTGCTGTCAAAGGAAGTTGGTACGGTTGCAGATTCGGAATTGAATCCGTTGGTGCTTTAAATATCCTCATCCCAACCCTTCTCCATCCCGATAGCTATCGGGAGAGAAGGACATGGATTATTAAAAAACTTTAAATTGAAATAATTATCTCCATCATGAAAAAGACATTTCTTTCTATTTTATTTGTTATGTCTGTATGCTTCGCGAAACAGGCAACAGCACAGGATTCAACACTACGCTGGAGTGAGCAAAGGGCATGGGAGTGGTATAACAAACAACCGTGGCTTTGCGGCTTCAATTATATTCCTGCTTATGCAATTAATTATACTGCAATGTGGGATAAAACAAGTTTTGATGCGAAGGCCATTGATAAAGAATTAGCTCTTGCAGAAAAAACCGGGATGAATGTTTTACGTGCTGTTTTGCAATATGCGGTCTATGCTGATAACCCCGGTTATTTTTTGAAAACGCTTAACACATTTGCAGGCATTTGCGATAAACATCATATAAAATTTGTTCCTGCTTTATTTGATGATTGCGTGTTTGGCATCACTTCCGATCCGCATATCGGTAAACAGCCGGAGCCGCTGAAAGGCTGGTATGCATGGGCGTGGTCGCCAAGCCCGGGACATACTATGGTGACCGATACTACAACATATCCAAAACTCGAAGCCTATGTGAAAGCGGTCATTACACGCTTTAAAGATGACAACAGAATTTTACTATGGGATCTTTATAACGAGCCAACAAATGGCGGCCTTGGTTCAACAACTTTGCCTTTATTAAAAAAAGTTGTAGCGGCAGCACGCTCGGTAAATCCATCGCAGCCGCTAACCATTGATGCCTGGAATAATAATCAGCGATTGAATGATATTGTCTTTGCGGCTTCTGACGTCATTACTTTTCATAACTATGGAAACAAAGAGCAGCTTGAAAATGAAATAAAACAATTGAAGCAACACAACAGGCCGCTCATAAATACTGAATGGATGAACCGGCCAAACGGTTCCACCATCGCCAATAACCTTGAAGTTTTTTATAATGAAAAAGTCGGTTGCATGTTGTGGGGTTTGGTAAATGGTAAAACGCAAACTGACCTGCCATGGGGCCACAGGCCTGGTGATCCCGTGCCCAAAGTATGGCAGCACGATTTGTATCATGGGGATTTTACACCCTATGATAAAAATGAAATTGACACATTGAAAAAGTATATTGGTAATGCAAATGCAAGCCGCTAATCATAAATATGATATTTGATATCTGTCAAATTTTAGTAAAAACCTAAATGAAAAAACCTTTGATATAAAGGATTGTTCCGGGGTAAAAATTGAAGGAATGTGAACCCCGGATGAGTTGTTATATTGTTAATTGCATTTACTTCTATCATGCTATAAAAGTTATGGAATACGATTAATTCTTTTGATTGATAAATACTCGCTGAATTTGCAATAGCTTGTGGAAAAGAAGGCGGCAGAAAAGAAGCTGCTAATTATTTGGGGTTATAAAAAATATTTCACTTTTAAATTTCGCCATGTGATCAACAGAAAAAAGTTTCTACAGCAAACCGCTCTAAGCGTAGCTGCATCCGTAAGTATCCCATTATTTAGTAAAGCTTCGCCAACAGCGGCATCTTCAAAAAATGAATCAAAATTAAAAGTGGGAATTGCAGGTTACACCTTCGCACATTTTGATGTAGAAAAATCTATTGACATGATGAAGCGATTGGATGTCCATTATCTTTCATTAAAAGATTTTCATTTACCGATAAATAGTGACGATGCAAAAATAAAATCGGTGATGAGC
>JBBPZF010000562.1:0-10929 GCA_038199105.1 Chitinophagales bacterium
CCCTCAGGCTCATGCCAATCACTTTATATATTTTAACTGCTACGGCGCCTTTGCTGAAAGAACTTTTTAAATACGCCAATGTCTGTTCCTGCCAGTTATCATCATTGAAATTTCTGATGGAAAAAGTGGTAGCATAATGGATGCGATCCGGAAAGTTTTTTATTTGTTGCAATGCAAATTGTTGCTGCACTTCCATTACTCCGGATTCATTTGCATCATCCCAGTTGATGGTCAACAAATGAAAATTATCTTCAGTTGCCTGTTGTATAATACCGGGTTTGCCTGTATCTATATGAACATGCACATCGTATTTCTCCACGTTTTTAAAATCAGCCATTGTGTAGAATTGTTGGACTGATTTTTTTACTGGCCTTGCCTGCGCTTGTACATTGTAGATGTTCTGTGTAAGAAAGATTGAGGCAACCAAAATAGCGGTGACGGTGCCGTTTAATTTTTTTACTCCCGGCTGAAATATCATTTTAAGAAATATCATTGCCTGATTTTTGTTATGTTCATTCTATATCAAACAAAAAAATCTTTCGACCGCAAAGCCGTTTTAAAAAATAAAACGTCACTTAAAAAATTCCTTACCAGGGATTTTTATTTCAATAATTAAAATAAATGAAAAGACTCTTTTTGCCACAAATATTAATACTCATCCGTAAGCGAAAAGGATGGTTTTCTATACATCCATTGTCCACTGGTAAAATCAGGAAACTCAACAGTCTGATTTCCCAATTCTATGGATTGTTCGCTTAAAGGAGTAATGGCACTGTAAGCTGCTGCGTCATACACATCCATTGGTGTTGGTGCATTGCGTTTGATGGCTTCTACAAATCCATGAATCACAAAAAAATCCATGCCGCCATGGCCGGCTCCTTTTGTTTCTTTACTCCATCTTTTCCAAAGCGGGTGATCGTATTTGTCCAGCCAGGTTTGTGCATCATCCCAGCTATCATTTTTGGCTGATTTTTCCTGGATATAAATACTGTTGTTAACATCCATCCATAAACCTTCTGTACCCTGAACCCTGAAGCCGAGGGAGTAAGGCCTGGGCAGATTAGTATCATGTTGCAATAAAATGGTTTCACCATTAGCACAGTTGATAGATGTGGTGATTACATCGCCGGCTTTAAATTTAACCTTAGCATTGGGATGATCGTTGCCGCCCACTTTTACTACGTAGTTGTGCAGCCCCCTTGCCTTGGATGCAAAAGAACAAAGCGATACAAAGCGGTTGCCATGATTGATGTCAACATATTGTGCAATAGGGCCAATGCCATGTGTAGGATACAGATCGCCATTACGATGCACAGAATGCTCTGTACGCCAATGCGCTTCAGAAAAAGCTTTCTCACCAAACTCTATACCATGGTCGTAAGTATGTACACCGTCATTGAACAATACTTGTCGTAAATCGTGCTGGTAACCTCCCTGCAAATGAATCAACTCACCAAATAATCCCTGCCGTACCATATTCAATATAGCCATCACGTCCCTGCGATAACATACATTTTCCAGCATCATTACATGGGCGTTATTTTTTTCTGTGGCTTTTACCACATCCCAGTGATCCTGCAAAGTAATACCAAGAATTACTTCAGTAGCAACGTATTTGATGCCGGCATCTAGAGCGCCTACTATCATCGGCTTATGCCATTCCCAGGGAGTGACAATCACCACACCATCCAGCTTTTCCTGTTGCAGCAATTTCAGCCACGCATAGTTATCGCCTGTATATATTTTGGGCATTTTTCTGCCACTTTTCTGTATCATATCCTTCGCTGTTGTCAACACCCGGTCGTCCACATCACAAATGGCTACCAGTTCTACATCGTCCCTTCGCAACAGTAAATCCAGATGATTGCTTCCCCTTGCACCAACACCAATGATGGCTAGTTTTACTTTTTGTAAATCATTACCCGCGGCAAAAATATTTTTTGAAGGAAACAATGATAATGATAAACTTGTCAGCGCGCTGTTTTTAATAAAATCTTTTCTGTTCATAATTTTTGGGTTGTGATGAAAACTAATTGAATATAGTTGGTTTTATAGAGTCGTGAACATGCAAACGATTGTTTAAAATGGGCAGTTGGCCTAATCAATAATTTCCGCATGATAAAATTACCGGTTGAGATTCTTACATCTTGAAAACACGTTTTAGAAAACTGAAAGTAAAAATTTAGCTCGGGTTAGATCACCTGGTTATGATATTTTTCATTTAAGAACTTATTTTTTTATTCCAACTTTGATAAAATAAAATTGCCTACTTTTCTACCTTGTTCTTTTCCTTTTTCTATGGCGGTAATAAAATGAATACCTCCATACATACATCCTGCGACAATTAACATTCGTTTCATAATAACTGTTACTTAAAAGTTTGTTCTCTTTTAATTCCTTTACTATCCACGAGCGTTATATGCGCCACATCTTTACCCACTGTTAGTTTCCTGGAAGTTTGCGACAGGTAGTTGCTACCATAATAAAATTCCTGTTTGTATAATTGCCCGTTCTTTTTTTTAATGATGGCAAATACATCTGTATTTGTTATGGGAATATTTGTCCCATTCTTCGTCTCCATTTGATAAGCTTTCATCTCGCTGTTATTATTTCCTGTTAAAATGATGGCTGTGCCATTTGCAGCTTCAATCCGGGCCAAACTTTTTACATCATTGTCAGCATTAAAACCGGTTGCCGCACTTTTTACCACAACAAAATTTCCTTTGCCATCACCTGCCAGTAACAATCCCTGCAAAGCATCGTAGCGGCCGGTGGATGCTTCGGTACTGTAAGAATTACCAGCCATTAAAACATCCAGGTTTCCGTCATTATTATAATCACCCGTAAGCATTCCAAAAACAGGCGCAAACTGGGCAGCGACCGGCAGCGCTTTTCTTACAAATTTTCCGTTGCCTTTGTTCTCCAAATAACTACTTTCAAAGCATGCTGATTTGACGATGTAGGCGTCTTTAATTTCTTCGGGTAAAAAAGATTCTTCAAAAGTTACGGAAGCATAATCCCGGTAGGAGAGAAAACGCCCCCGCATGGAATTGATTTGTTTTATCATTTCATCCCTTGTGGGATAAATAAAATTTTTACCGTTCACATAGTAGCACATTACCGGATCAATCAATCCATTTTTATCATAGTCTTTTGCGTAAATGCAAAGTGGTTCTTTTACAGAAGCTTTGTACCTGCTGTTTAAACCGAGGTTGCCAATTACATAATCAATATCACCATCGTTGTCAAAGTCTCCCGCCACAATACTATTCCACCAGCCTGCGGTGTGGTCAATAGTGAAGGGAGAGTCAAAACTTTTTCCCTTATTGTTTTTTATAAAAGTAACGGGCATAAATTCGCCAGCAATCATCAGATCATTCCATCCGTCGTTATCATAATCTGTCCATAGTGCAGATGTAACCATGCCTATTTCAGCAAGAGCCGGACAAACTTCCCTGGTAACATCTGTAAATTTTATTTTTCCCGGCGTACCATCATTTCGCAATAAATAACTTCTGCAAGGCAAAGGATAACTGCCGGGCGAAACTCTTCCCCCGATAAAAAGATCCAGGTCACCATCATGGTCATAATCGCACGCTATTACGCAGGAGCCACTTGCTTTTGTATCCGGCAACGCATCAATTACATTCGTAAAATTTCCCTTGCCATCATTTTCAAAAAAATTATCCTGGTATGCCACTGAATTAAGGGGGCTTTCCGATCCTCCACCCACGATATACAAATCCAGGTCGTTATCATTGTCTGCATCAAATAGTAATACACCCATATTATCCGACGAAGCATTTGTTGGTAAGGGATGTTTGCCAAAACTGCCATCTTTATTTTGAAAGAAAAAACTGCCGTTCGATGCCGTAGTTCCTCCAATAAAAAAATCTTCCAGCCCATCACCATTTACGTCTCCCACGGCGATACCGGGCCCGTTTTTTGAAAACTGGTGTGGCAATAAAGGCTGCACCTTAAAATCATCATATTCAGGTTCTTTGTGTTGATAGTTCAAACCCTTTGTGCCGGTTATATCTGTAAAAAGCTGGGTTGAATATTTTATTTTCTTTATAGAGGGAGAAGGCGTTGGTGTTGCATTAACAATGTCAAGTTTTAAAACATTGTTTGATTTTACATTGTATAAAATTTGCCCGCTGCCTTCGGGCCATATAATTTTTAAACTGTCTATCGATGTAAGCTTTCCCAAACCAAAATGAATGATAGGTTGCACAGAAGATTCATATCCCCGGTAAGGATAAAATTCCTGGAACTGCATTTTACCATTTTGGTATATCCATACTTTTGAACCAATTCCCTGAATGTTCGGCAGCCTGCCTTTTAATGAAATATTCAAAAAATTATTTTGATTAATTTCATTGCCGTTGTTTTTATACACCCTTGCTTCCCCATTAAAACAGTTAATAATCAAGTCAAGGTCACCATCATTGTCCAGGTCTGCATAGCAGGCTCCGTTGGAAAAACCTTTTTGCGTAAATCCCCAGTCATCGGAACGTTTGGTTAAAGTAAGGTCGTTGTTATTTTCAAAAAGATAATTTTGTAAGGGAACAATTTCAAGGGTCTTTATTGCTTTTAATTTCTCTTCCCTTTTAGCATCCTGGCTACCCATTGGGTTATGCAAACCTGTCTGGTAATTGATATAGTCAAGATTTCCCAGGTCGCGGTAAAAGCCGTTTGTTACCATTAAATCTTTATCGCCATCATTGTCGTAATCCGCCCATAAAGCGCTCCAGCTCCAGTCTGTACTGCTTACGCCCGCCAAAAACCCAATATCGCTGAATGTTCCGTTGCCATTGTTCAACTGCAATGCATTCCGGGTGTATTGTGGTTCATAGCCTTTTTGAAGCGACAGTTGAAACTTATCAAAGTTTGAAGGCGGGATGATTAATTTTTTCCGGTAGTTGTCTTCCGGTAACATATCCAGGGTGAAAATATCTGGTAGGCCATCGTTGTTGAAATCAGCAATATCATTGCCCATAGAAGCAAAGCTGGTATGTTTCAGGCACTCAGCGGTTTTATCGGTAAAAGTACCATTGCCATTGTTGATGTATAAAATATCATTGGTTAGAAAATCATTGGATACATAAATATCCGGCCAGCCATCACCGTTTACATCACTGATGGCGGCACCAAGGCTATACCCTTCTACCAAAATACCTGCCTCCCTGGAAACATCGGTAAATGTTATCTGCCCTGTTTCGGAAGGGCCATTGTTCCTATACAGAATATCTGTTCCTTCCGACTCTCCATTTATTTTTCTGTTGTGAATAGAATTGACACCTGTTACCATTTCATCAGCAGGATTGGTAATAAGAAATAAATCGAGGTCGCCATCTTTGTCATAATCAAAAAAAGATGCATTCATTGTTTGCCTTGTGTCTGCAATACCATAGGCTGCCGCTTCTTCCTTGAAACTAACATTGCCGGAAGCTGATGGCCCCTGGTTGATGTAAAGCAGGTTGTGCATATCGCCAAACTTTGCGCTGCCGGCAACATTTATATAAATATCCAGCAAGCCATCACCGTTGATATCTACCATCGAAACACCGGTACACCAGCGGTTGGTAATAAGCCCCGCTTTTTCAGTAATATCTTCAAATTGAAAATTGCCTTTGTTCAGGTACAAACGTCCTGATGTTTGATTGCCACTAAAATAAATATCCGGTAATCCATCATTGTTGATATCGCCTGCTGCCACGCCGGCACCTGTATAAATATTCATGTACTCCAGCACATTATATTTTTCATTCTCTTCTACCTTATTATTAAAATGAATGCCTGTTTGGGAAGGAGGTTGTAGTTGGAATAATGTTTTTTTTTGATTACAGGAAACGAACCCTAAAAAAAATATTACTGCTATTGTTCTCCAGGTGGAAAGTTTGATAATGGAGCTGATATGATGATTGCATCTATTCAAAAATTTAATTCCCGTTTTTTTCCATTAGAATTATAAATTGAGACTGTTTTAAAATTAGGCTCAACGGTTAACCTTCTACCTGATTGAGATAGGTAAGAGCTACCGTAATAAAATTCCTGTCGGCGTTTCATTCCGCTTTTAAATGTAATAATGGCGTACACTTCATCCGGGTCAACAGCAATCATTTTTTGATTTGGCTGGTTAAACCGGTATGCATGCAAACTGTCACTGTTGCTGCTGATCAAAAACAAGGAGGTTCCATTCGCTGCCTGTATTTCAGCTACTGCTTTATTATCGCCAATTACATTAATCTCTTTCCGGTTGGCAGTAAATCCACCCTTGCCATTACCCATCAGCAAAAAACTTCCCTGTCCATCGTAACGTCCCGTTTGCACTTCGGTTGAATAAGAATTGCCCACGCATAAGACATCCAGGTTACCATCACCATTAAAATCTTTTGTGAGCATTCCATAAACTGGTGCAAACTGTGCTTCCAATGGCAAGTTGCGCATCGCAAATTTTCCACCGCCTAAATTTTCAATATATGCGCTGCTAAATGTTTCGCATCGCACCACATACGCATCACTAATTTCTTCCGGCGTAAAAGCTTCTTTAAAAGTTGCAGTGGCATAAGTTGCATAATCCCTGAAGCGGGCCCGCATGGGCGTTATCTGTTTATTAATATCATCCCTTGCATGCACTATGTATTCCGTACCATTCTCATAATGACACATGATGGGATCAAGCCGCCCATTTTTATCATAATCTTTTGCATAGATGCACACAGGCTCTGCAGCACTTGCTTTGTAAGGGCCATTAAGCCCCCTGTTGCCAACTACATAATCTATATCTCCATCGTTATCAAAATCTCCAGCTACAATACTGTTCCACCAGCCTTGCGAATGAGCAATTGCAACCGGCGGAGAAAATGTTTTTCCCTTTTCATTTTTGATGAAACTGAGGGGCATAAATTCTCCTGCTACGATCAAATCTGGCCAACCGTCATTGTCATAGTCTGTCCAAAGTGCAGAAGTTACCATGCCGATGTTTTCCAATTTTTGACAAAGGTCTTTTGTGACATCTGTAAATTTTATTCCTTCTTTTTTAGAATCATTGCGCAATAAAAAACTTTTTGGCGAATAAGGATATTCACCAGGGCTAACCCGCCCACCAATAAACAAATCAAGATCGCCATCATGATCATAATCTGCAGCAATAACCGTAGCGCCACTGGTATTAATTTGTGGTATCGCATTTTTCGCAGCAGTGAAATTTCCTTTTCCATCATTGATAAAAAAGAGATGCTGGTAAACGGAGTCGCCATTTTTCTTTTCAGAGATACCTCCGCTCACAACGTACAAATCCAAATCACCATCTTTATCCGCATCAAAAAACAAAGCCCCCATATTGTCTGATAAATTGGCTTCGCCAAATTCATGCTTTTTAAACACGCCGCTTTTTTCCTGTGTGAAAATGCAAGGTTTAAAACCGGCAGCTCCGCCAATAAAAAAATCTTCCAGGCCATCACCATTTACATCGCCTACACTAATGCCGGGCCCTTCGTGTGACAAGATGTGCGGCATCAAAGGCTGCAATCTAAAATCAACAAATTCATCTTCCTGGTGCTTGTAACCTATTTGCTTTTCTTTACTGCATTCTGTAAAGAGCGAAGGATTTGATACAATGGGTTGGGCGTTAATCTGAACAGCATTATTATATTCGAGCGTCAACAGTTTATTGGTTGGAGGATTTTTTATCAATTGCTGCTTCCCATCTGGCCAGATAACTTTTAAGATATCAGCGGCTTTGTTTTGAAAACCAAAATGAAGAAAAGGTTCAACGGTTGAAAGGTAGCCTTTGTACGGGGAGTAATATTGGTACTGCACTGTAGTTCCCTGCCAGGCGTACACTTTTGCGCCCAGGCCGTCCCTGTTGCCTGCAGGTCCCTTGAAATTGATCCGTAACCATTTTGCATCCGGCTTAAGTTGATTGGATTGATTTTCAAAAACCGATGCCGGTTGATCCAGGTTATTAATCACCAGGTCAAGGTCACCATCATTATCAAGGTCTCCGTAAGCTGAACCATTTGAATAGGTTGCGATATCCATCCCCCAGTCTGTAGATACATCCCTGAAAGTAAGATCACCATTATTTTTAAAAAGAAAATTAGGAACTTTTATGCCATCAAAATTTTCAAGGCGGTCAATACGGTCCTTGCGATTTGCTTGCGGGGTACCCATGAACAAGGCTCTTTTACCATACACGATGAAATCAAGGTTGGTTACATCCTGTCTATACCCATTGGTGATGAATAAATCTTTTAAACCGTCATTATCAAAATCAGCTAAAAGCGGCCCCCAGCTCCATTCTGTAGCCGCTATGCCCGCTAACTGGCCAATTTCGCTGAAAGTGCCATTGCCATTGTTTAGCTGAAATGAATTTCTTACATACTGCGGTTGGTATCCAAATTTTAAATCCTGTTGAAACTGATCATAGGTATTGCCCATCATCGTAAGCTTCCAGCGTTCGTTATCTGGTGGCAACATGTCTACTTCTACAATATCCGGTTTTCCATCGTTGTTAATATCTGCAACATCATTGCCCATTGCATTGTAAGTAGTATGTCGCAGCATCTTATCTGCCATGTTAGTAAATGTTCCATTGTGATTATTGATCCATATAAGATCATTGGTCAAAAAATCATTGGATATATACACATCGGGCCAGTTGTCATCATTCAGATCGCAGATACTTACACCCAGGCCAAACCCTTCACTGGTGATGCCCCCTTCTTTGGACACATTGGTAAAAGTGCCGTTGCCATTATTGCGGAATAGCCTGTCTGTAGAAGTTGCGCCGCCATCAGTTTGCTTTTCTCTTGCCGTGTTGCGGTTATAATTTACAAATGAATTTCGCAGCAGGTACATGTCGAGATCACCATCGTGATCATAATCAAAAAATGCAGCCTGTACATCATAGCCATCATCATCTAAACCCATTTTTGCTGCAGCATCGGTAAATGTGTTGTTACCGTTATTGATAAAAAAAAGATTGTGCATTTTATCAGGGCTGGTTTTACGGTTGCCTGATTTGCAAATGTAAATATCAGGATAACCGTCCTGGTTGATATCCACTATGGAAGCGCCATAACACCAGCCCTCGGTCTTTAAACCGGCCTTTTCTGTTATGTCTTCAAACTTCATGTGGCCCTTATTAAGGTACAATCTTGCAGATACATTGTTGCCTGTAAAAAGTACATCGGTTAAACCATCTTTGTTGATATCGAGCAAGGCGACTCCGGCTCCATTAAACATGTATTCAAAATCCAGTACAGAAAGTGTATCTGTATAGCTCAGTTTATTTTCAAAGTCAATCCCGGTCTGGCTTTTATCTAAATTTTTAAACAGCTTATCACTATGAAATAAGTGACAGCTAAAAAATCCTGCACAGGTTAATATCAACAATAATAAACGTAGAAATGGATGAATCATGTAGCCCTGTTTTTACTTCTGTTGAAACATAGTAAATTTTTATAAAGAGAAGTAATTTCCCTGGTGTTGTGATATAATTTGAAGGAGTAAATTAAAACAAATTACCTGAGCAGTAAGTGGTTTTGTGACAAACAAAGCCGCGGCTTAAGAAAGCAACACCTGTTTGGTAAAATTATAAGAAGGGCAACCAGAGAGCTGCCCTTCTTCATCACAATAATTTATTTTTTCCAGAAAAATTTACAACTGTTGGCATAATCAATAACCTTCGTTTTGTTTCAGCAAACCTTTGCTTCTGTCAATTTCAGATTGTGGAAAAGGAAATACTTTGTATTTATCATTCCACTTGCTTCCAAATATTTGCTGACCAATTCCCCAACGGGTAATGTCAAACCAGCGATGTGGTTCAAAAGCCATTTCCACTCTTTTTTCATGCATTAATGCCTTCATGGGATCTGCTATTGTCGTAGCTCCTAAACCTACCCTTTGCCTGATTTCGCCATTGATAATTGCTAAAGCTTCTCCCGATCTTCCTTTTTTAATCAAGGCTTCAGCATATAATAAAAGCATCTCAGCATAACGGAACCATCTTTCATTATTAAATTGTACCTGCCCATTGGGTGAATAATCGGCTGTTTTCGCGTTTCTTACTCCACCATATTTTTTAATAGAATATCCTGTAACAGACCATGCAGGATTGTATGGTAACACAGCGATGGAACTTCCATCAATTGTATAGTAAGTATCCCCCGCTCTGTAAACGCTTGAGAAAAGACGTGGATCGCCTGGCTCAAATTCGTCAACAAGGTTTTTAGTAGGCACATAAAAACCTAAGTGACCTCCGGGAGCATCGCCTCCGGGATCCCAAAACCAAACACGACTCATGCCCTGTGAAGCTTTGAATGCCTCGGAGTGGGTATCATCAAAAACCCAAAGATTATCATCGGAAAAAGGACCACCAAATTGAACTTCAAAAATAGATTCTTCTTTATTCTCCTTCTGAAAATCAAAAGCGTCTTCATAGGTTGGCATAAGGCTATACGGTCCATTTTGTTTAACATCTTCAAATGCAGTGATAGCAGCGTCCCAGTCTTCTTTCCAAACATTTACTTTCCCTTCAAATGCACGTGCCGTCCATTTAGTAGCCCTTCCCAGGTTAGCATCTCCCCAATCTGCAGGCAGTCCTTCATAACCAGCCTTAAGGTCGGCTAAGATCGCAGTATATAATTCATCTTTTGTGGCATTTCCAACTGCAAGGTTATTAAGATCTGTCTTTACTTCTAGTACCAATGGAGGAGTGCCCCACAGCTGCAGCGCCAGAAAGTGAAAAAACGCTCTTAAAAATTTTGCTTCAGCAGTAAATTTTGTCTTTTCTGCATCTGTAAGTAAATTACCTTCTTTTGCTGCGTTTTCTATCACAAGATTTGCCCGTAAAATGCCTTCATAAATCTGGGTATAAATAGCTGCATAAGGCTTATTAGAAGCGCGGATTAAAAGCCTATC
>JBBPZF010000563.1:0-2306 GCA_038199105.1 Chitinophagales bacterium
ATAATTTACTCAAAGATGGTTCATTCCCCTGGTGAACAACCATTTCGATAAAGGGCCCATACTGAGCCGTGCAACAATTCAATTCAAAACACATAACAACGATAAAAGCACTAGCACGGCTGTAAACGTACATATTGTCAATAGAAAATCCAGTTCTGAAAGCCAGGACATTTCAGTAGTATCAGACATTGCCACAAATCAATATTTTGATGACCCCAGTGATCATATCTTCGAACTGCCTATTGCATCAAATAACTTCTTTTTACACGAGATTGTCCTACCGGTTGTATATATTCATATCATTCCTAAAGATGATGACGAAACCTGGATCTTTGACTATATAGTAACTTTTTATTTCGGCAACACCCAGCCGTATATCTGGAACACGTCGGGTGTTATTTTAGAGAACGCCCACCCTAAGCACATGGGTGTTTATAGCGGGAGCCGCATGTTAGTTAACCCGCAGGCATTATTGACATTATCTCCTATAGTCCGGAACAAAATCATTTCGCTGGATTATGTAAATCGAAAACTCAATGATTTTTTGTTCAGCCGGCAAGTAACCGGGAGCACGGATCCACTGATAAAAATCTGGATTAATAATACAAACAATCTGATCTCCCGTCTGGGATTTACTTTTGAGTCAAACGACGACTATGCCGCGCCAAGATCTTACGCTGACATACAGCGTATTGACAATGCCCCGCCCGCGCCGAATATAATATTGGGTCCAAACAAGACCATGGATACTAAATACTCACACTCCATGAGCGATTTGGGCACTTTTGTTACGACGTGGGGCCTAAGCTCCATCGTGCAGGAGCAGTTGAATGATATTAATTTACAGTTTTTGCATTTTCTTATCGATACTAATGATTTGCAAACCCCCTTAAACCTTGAAATCGCTTTTGAAACGGGTGGTCCGGTTGAGGTTACTGGCAATGCCATTGGTAGCGCAAACATTGATTTAATAAAAAACCTCTCATTACCAGCGAAGCTTACTTTAAGACCCGATCTGGAAAATGGGGTTGTAGATTTGATGGCATGGATGCAAGACATTAGTAAAATACAAGTAACAGCGAAGCTGCAGGTCAATCAGCCTTTCTATTATTACAATGGTATTTTTTTGGGGAAACAAATAAGTGGCAAAATAGGTCCAGGTAGTGGCGGATTTGCAACTTACGATGACCTCGTACAAAGCCTGATAGACCAGGTCTACGGATTATACATTTCTGAAGACATTTCTTTGCCTCTCATTGCTGATTTGGCGGTATTAATAATAGGTGCAATTGCCGGCGTTATTGGTGGTGTGTTGTTTGGTCCGCTTGGGGCTTCGCTGGGCACAATTCTAAGTATTGATAAATTAAGTGATAACTTAACAAGTTACATCCATAATACGATTAAAGAAAAGGCACAAAATGGATTTTTGGCTGCAAGAGGTGCATTCAATTCACTGGCAAGCCAGGCGCTCATGGGTGGAGTAGTGAACGGCGCCAATTCTGGACCCGGTTCCTATCCAAATCCATGCAGGCTTACCGGGTTGAGTGTGAATAAAATGATGTTGACTTTAGATTATATCGGGCCACAATACAACTTTCAATTTCCTGTGCCTTGCAAGTCAGATTGGCCGGGCGGTCCTCTGAACCCGGGCACACTGGCAAACATCGATCATATCATTGTTCTAACGATGGAAAACCGCTCTTTCGATCATATGTTAGGATACCTGAGTTTGCCTTACGAGAAAGGAGGGATGAACCGTACTGATATAGATGGCCTCAAGGGGGATGAGTTCAACACTTATAATGGAAGGACCATAAAATCTTTTCGTTTGCCTTATGAGGATACTATTTTTTCTCCGGGCCCTTCGAACACTTTTGAATCAACCACCACTGCGGTGAATGGCAGTAGAATGGACGGGTTTGTACAGGCACATGCCGATGCGTATGGAAATACGATGGCACACCGGGTGATGGGATACCATGGCGCAGACAATGTACCCACCTACGATGCACTTGCCAGAGAATTTGCGATTTGCCATCGTTGGTTTGCGTCCTTTCCCGGCGAAACATTCCCCAACCGTTTTTTTGAACTAACGGGTAGGCCCAATATCGATCCATGGGGCATGTGGGATTATTACACTGATTTACCACTACCATTTGTGTTTACAGCGTAAGCAACCGTCTAACTCCATATTGCCCACAAATGTAGGAGTCAATAAATTTGCTGGATAAAATAAATATAATGCGTAATAATCCGGAGACACGTCAGCAAATGTTTGAGGTCATAGAGCTATGGAAACAAAGTGG
>JBBPZF010000564.1:0-3008 GCA_038199105.1 Chitinophagales bacterium
CCGACTACTATGCACGTGGTAGTAAATAAACCAGTAAAGCTGGTTATTAATTCAATGGATGTTTTGCATGACGTGGGCCTTTCTCATTTCAGAATGAAAATGGATGCGGTACCCGGTACTCCCACTACTTTATGGTTTACGCCAATTTATACAACCGAAGAAATGAAAGTGAGAACCGACAATCCAAATTTTGTTTATGAAATTAGCTGTGATCAAATATGTGGAAAAGGCCATTTCACTATGCGGGGAATAATTGTTGTAGAATCGCAGCAAGCCTTTGATCAATATATGGCTACACAAAAGCCTGAGTACTACATGGCATTTCCTAATCTCAATCCCAACAAAACACCGGCTGTGGCAACAGACTCAACAAAAACAGTGGCGCAAAATATGAACGCTGCAAAAAAGTAAAACTATTGGCCTTTGGCTTTAAAAAAATATCATTATGACTAACGAAGTAGTATCACATGAACAACCATTGGTGGTGCATGATTTAGGCCATGCTTCCCACACGCATCATCACAAAGAATCATTTATAACCAAATATGTTTTTAGCCAGGATCACAAAATGATCTCGCGGCAGTTTCTCATCACAGGAATTATCTGGGCTTTTATCGGTGGATTGTTTTCTGTTATCTTCAGGTTGCAATTAGGCTATCCTGATCAAACGTTTCCTTTTCTTGAAGATTTCCTGGGCCACTGGGCGCAAGGTGGTAAGCTTGATCCTGAATTCTACTACGCACTGGTAACCATGCATGGAACTATTCTTGTATTTTTTGTGCTTACAGCCGGCCTGAGCGGAACATTTGCAAACTTTCTTATTCCCCTGCAGGTTGGTGCAAGAGATATGGCTTCTCCGTTTTTAAATATGCTTTCTTACTGGTTTTTTTTCTCAGCTTCGGTAGTAATGTTTGCTTCGTTATTCACGCAAACAGGCCCAGCCAGTGGAGGCTGGACGATTTATCCTCCTCTGAGCGCTTTACGCGAAGCGAGTGATGGTTCTAAAATAGGAATGGATCTCTGGCTTACAAGCATGTCGCTATTTATTATTTCGCAACTACTTGCAGGGTTGAATTATATTTCTACGATCTTAAACCTGCGTACCAAAGGCATGAGCATGACAAGGCTACCCTTAACGATTTGGGCATTGTTCTTTACCGCTATTCTTGGGGTATTATCGTTCCCTGTGTTACTTTCTGGTTGTATCCTATTAATATTTGATCGCCATCTCGGCACGAGTTTTTTCCTTAGCGATATAGTTATTGGAGGTAAAATTTTACCAAACGAAGGAGGCAGTCCCATATTATTTCAGCATCTTTTTTGGTTCCTTGGCCATCCGGAGGTATATATAATTGCCTTGCCTGCAATGGGAATAGTGTCTGAAGTAATGTCAACTAATGCCCGTAAACCGATTTTCGGTTATATGGCAATGGTGGGTTCGCTATTTGCCATCGCAGCATTATCGTTTATGGTGTGGGCGCATCACATGTTTGTAACAGGATTGAACCCTTTCCTCGGATCGTTCTTCGTGTTACTGACTTTATTGATTGCCGTTCCCTCCGCCATAAAAGTATTTAACTGGCTTACTACCTTGTGGCGGGGTAACCTGCATTTTACGCCTGGTATGCTCTTTTCAATTGGCTTCGTAAGCCTGTTCATTTCCGGCGGATTAACGGGTGTGTTTCTCGGTAACTCATCATTAGACATTCATTTGCACGATACCTATTTTGTAGTGGCGCACTTTCACATTGTGATGGGGGTTGCTTCTATGTTTGGGATGTTTGCGGGTATTTATCATTGGTTTCCTAAAATGTTCGGGAGATATTTGAATAATACGCTTGCGTACATTCATTTTTGGGTTACGATGATTGGCGCTTACCTGATTTTCTGGCCGATGCACTATGAGGGATTAGCAGGTATGCCACGTCGTTATTATGATTTTAGTAACTGGGAATCATTTAAAATGTTTAGCGGTTTGAATGAATTTATAAGCCTTGTTGCATTAATTGTTTTTGCAGTGCAGATATTGTTTATGTTTAATTTCTTCTATTCTATATTCAAAGGGCGGAAAGTAACCACGCAAAACCCATGGGGTTCAAATACCATGGAGTGGACCACGCCTATAAATCCGGGGCATGGTAACTGGCCAGGCGAGATTCCGGAAGTACATCGTTGGGCTTATGACTATGGTAAAGATGGAAGGGATTTTATTCCGCAAACAGAACCTATTGATGCGGATGAAAGCAGGCATTAATAAGGGTATTGAATTCAGAATTTATAAAGCAATATTTTCTTTTAAATGCCCTGAAATTTTCGGGGCTTTTTTAAAATTGGTTTTTATTAATGGATAAAGTGATTACAGGTATTCCCAATTCAGCTTCATTTACGCTGGCAAGTAAGGTGAAAGATTATTTTCAATTAATCAAATTCACCCTAAGCTTTACAGTAGTATTTAGCTGCGTAGTATGCTACTTGCTTGCACCAAATGTAACCTTCGATCTATTTGCAATTTCTACTTTATTCATCGCTGGCATGCTCATCACCGGCTCAGCAAATGCCATAAACCAGGCAGTGGAAAAAGATACAGATGCCTTAATGAAGCGCACAGCCGGGCGCCCTGTGGCATCCGGAAGAATGACCGAAAATGAAGCATGGGCTTTTGCTATTATAGCCGGCATTGCAGGTGTAATTATTATGTGGATTAATTTCAATTTATTGAGTGCCGCAATATCGCTGTTAAGTTTATTCTTATATGCTTTTGTTTACACACCACTTAAAAAAATTAATTCTATATCAGTATTGGTAGGAGGATTACCGGGTGCACTTCCCTGCCTTATTGGTTGGGTCGCCGGAACAAATGAGCTAAGTGCGGGAGGTTGGGTATTATTCGCAATATTATTTTTATGGCAATTTCCCCATTTTTGGGCTATAGCATGGGTGGCACATAAAGATTATGAAAGAGCAGGCTTTAAATTATTACCTGGCGCTGGTGGCCCTACTAAATTTAC
>JBBPZF010000565.1:0-3283 GCA_038199105.1 Chitinophagales bacterium
AATAATTTCTTTTGTCGCCAAATAAATTTGCGAAGCGTACAATGTAAAAACCATTGGCTCTTCTGCCATAATAATATTTGTCTTCATAACCCTCAACCTTAGCCGAAGCGCCGAGATTGTAATGATGATCCATAATGTTATGACCGAGTTCACCGGAACTGCTTCCTAAACCATCGGGCCATACATCGGTTGCGGAGTTCATCAATACCCAGGCAGAGTTTAAAGCTGATGCATTTACAAAAACAATCTTTGAATAATATTCATACGTCTTGTTTGTTTCCGCATCAAGCACTTCTACACCTTTTGCTTTTTGTGTATCCTTATCGTATAAAATTTTTGTAACAATAGAGAATGGGCGCACCGTAAGATTTCCTGTTGCCGTAACCGCGGGTAAGGTAGATGATTGTGTACTGAAGTAGCCGCCGAACGGACAACCTTCCCAGCACCTGTTACGAAACTGGCACTTTGTTCTTCCGGGAATAGCCGCCGTTAGATTGGCTACACGGCCGATGATCATGTTGCGCTTCATCTTTTCTTTAAGCCTTGCAGCAACATCTTTTTCTACACAATTCAAATCCATTGGAGGGAGGAAGTGTCCATCTGGTAATTGTGGCAGGCCTTCTGTTGAGCCACTGATGCCGGCAAACTTCTCAGCATAATCGTACCAGGGGCAATGTCTTTATAACGAATGGGCCAGTCAATAGCCACTCCATCTTTTGCATTAGCGCCGAAGTCATGGTCGCTCCAGCGATAACTCTGCCTTCCCCATAAAATAGACCTGCCTCCCATCTGGTAACTGCGCCACCAGGTAAAGGGTTTTACTTCAGTATAAGGGCAATCAATTTCATTAGCCCAATAATCCATGATAGGGCCGTAAAGCGCCCACCCACGGGCAATTACGGGATTGGGTTTTTCTTTCTTCTTGCGTAGCGCTTGTGGCGTGTTCAAACTCCCAGGGACGCTTAGACGCAGATTTGTAATCTTTGATGTGCTCAAAGTTTCTGCCGCGTTCCAGCATCAAAACTTTCAATCCTTTTCAGTTAGTTCTTTAGCAGCCCATCCCCCTGAAATACCTGATCCTATCACGAGAGCATCGTATGTATTTTGTTTTGGGATTTGCGTATTTACATTAGTTGAATCTCCCATAAAGCATATTTATTTAAATAATGGACAATCGTGTGGTATTGAAATTGAAATGAAGCAATGATAATTTGGTATCGCTAACAATTTTTAAATGTAAGCATTAGTTTGAATTGGATGAACTGCCCAATTGAAAAAAATCAAAACAAGGCAAGAAGAATTAGCTGTAGATAATATTCAAAAAGCTGCGGCTGTTTGCAAAACACTTCCCCGGATAAGGCAGAAGCTAATCAAAATAAATTTTTACCGTTTGATACAGGAGGCGGTTTTGCATGTACTGCGTTTGCGTATTTAATTTTTCTGTATATCCCTCGAGCCCAAAAAGGCCGGCAGCATTGCCTTTGTTAATGGCTATTTCCAGGTAGCTTGCCGAATTAAAAAGTGCCAGCTTTTCACTCTCATGCACATCGGCATATGTCTCACTTATTTTATCAATTACTTCATCTCTCTTGAATACTATTTTAAAACTTCTTCCGCGTCGTTGCTCTTCAAATTCTTCTTTGGTGATGTTGATGATTACATTTTCAAAATTGTCTATGAAGATGATCTGGCCTTCAATATACTTTGGCCCAAGCAATGGCCTTAGCGGATTTTTTACTTCAATGGAAACGCTGCTATCGCCAACCTCTTCCATAGTTTTGCCATCCAAAATGCCTTGGTATGCTTTTGCAAATACTGATGCGCAATACAATGTATTTTTTTGCTCTGATGGATTGAGCGGCAAAGCAACAATTTTTTCCGGTGTCTCTTCCAGTATCATCGTTATCAAACCATTGTCGGCACAACCTATGTATTGATCGCCGTGCTGAATAAAAAGTAAATGCTGTGGCCGCTGGTCGAACAGGTCAACAAATACAATGTGGAATGTAAAAAGTGGAAAATTTTTAATAGCATTGCGGCATACATACGCAGCCTGCGGATAATTGAACGGAGATAGCTCATGCGATATGTCTACAATATTAAACCCGCTGTTTACCTGCAGCAACTGTCCTTTAATGGCGCCGGTTAAAAAATCCTGTCTTCCAATATCAGATGTAAGTGTAATTAAAGGCATTCAAAAAAAAGTTTCAAAAATCGGGAAAAACAAAAGGTAATAAAAAAGGAATTAACGCAGCGGATATTACTTCACAAGGCTTCCATTTTTAAAAAAGAAATTGTGTACAAGTCTATCTGACCAGGACGGAAAAAATCTATTCATATAAACGGTTTGCTTGCCGGTGAAGGTGAGCACTAAGGTTCGTTTTCTTTTCTCAATTGCATGGATGATGTGTGTGGCACATTCTTCAGAACTCATCATTTTACTTTCATCCATCGGGGACTCGCCCTGCGGTTCTGCATTTTTATTTAAAGCGACATTTCTTATGTTGGATGTGGTAAAGCCGGGGCAAACCCACATTACATTCACCCCTGTATTTAATAGCTCTGTTCGAAGGGCTTCCAGCCATCCATTTAATGCAAATTTACTGGCACTATAACCGCTGCGACCAGGCAAACCACGATTGCCGGCGATAGAAGAAACACCAACTATTGTCCCTTTTCGTTGTAGGATGGAGTCCAGCGCATATTTCGTACAATATACTGAGCCCCAAAAGTTCGTCTCCATTACATTTCTTAAAGTAGCGAGATCGGTATCTTTAAACAATGCCCGCATAGAAATTCCGGCGTTGTTTATGAGTATATCAATACCATTAAATTTTTCTATAGTTTGCTCAATAAAATTTCTGCAATCATCTTCTTTACTTACATCAGCTACTACCGTAAATAACGATGAACCTGTGTGATCTTTCTTTAAGTTTTCAAGCTGCGTGTTGTTTCTTGCACATGTGGAAACCTTCGCGCCTCTTTTTAAAAATTCATCAACCAATGCCTTCCCAATGCCGCCGCTCCCCCCCGTAATAGCAATCACTTTGTCATTAAACATTCTATATAAGTTTGAGCAAAAATAACAGAGAAGGGCCTTTGAAAGAAAGAAAGTTTACTTCATCCGTCAAATGCATGAATTACTTTCTGAAAAAATTTGTCGCCAAAAGTTTTTACCATATTTTTGCACTCCTTTAAAAAAAGAGGGAGAACTGAAAAGGCACGGCTTCGGTAAGTTCGCCTTACACATGAAATATTTGATTCGGTAGCTCAGTTGGTAGAG
>JBBPZF010000566.1:0-3360 GCA_038199105.1 Chitinophagales bacterium
AAAAAATACATAATGCCTTGCAAAATCAAAAGCCCAAACCTTTTAAGCAAATTAAATTTGTAGTACACAAACCGCCACCCAAAAATCCTGAAACTGCCGCTATCGCTCAATTTAGGTCTGATTAGCTGCAATGTGGGTTAACGTAACGCCCACATTTGGCTTTGCCATGAGCAGCTTCATAAGGCGTAATGCCTCGTGCGCATGAAACAAATAGTAATGTCAAGAAGAACATAACAAGACGCGTTTTTTCACAAAGCTCATCGGGTAAATAGTTCAATATATTTGATTGAACGAAATTTCGGGGATAAAATATTGAGCATAGAAAACCCGAAAGTGACTGCTTTCGGGTTTCTTTTAAAGAATATATTTTGCAAGCTTATTTCATTCTTTTTTCCTGTATGCGGGCACTCTTTCCACTTCTTTCACGCAGATAATACAACTTAGAGCGACGAACTTTGCCTACTTTATGAAGTTTGATACTTTCGATATTAGGGGAGAAAATTGGAAATAAACGTTCAACACCTATGCCGTTACTTATTTTGCGCACTGTAAAAGTTGCAGTGCCACCCTCACCCTGGCGCTTAATTACATCGCCTTTAAAACTTTGGATGCGTTCTTTACTGCCTTCTATAATTTTATAATTCACAGTGATATTATCACCTGCTTTAAATTGCGGTATCTCTTTTTTTTCTGTTAACTGTTCGTGAACAAAAGCAATTGCGTTCATAGCTTTTTATTTTAGGAGTGCGAAGGTAAGAGAAAAATTAGATTTAAAAGGAGAAATTATAAACTTTGACGAATAGGTCGTTGTATCACTTTTATAAAAAATTTACCTTGCTACATTCACAGCTCTCTTTTCTCTTATAACTGTTACTTTTATTTGACCCGGGTAAGTCATTTCTGTTTGAATCTTCTGTGCAATTTCGAAACTAAGTTTATCGCTCTCGCCGTCACTAACTTTTTCCGCTTCCACTATTACCCGAAGCTCCCGTCCTGCCTGTATAGCGTAAGCTTTTTCTACTCCCTGGTATCCGAGCGCCATGTTTTCCAGGTCTTTAATACGCTGTAAATATTGCTGCATTATTTCCCTGCGGGCACCGGGCCGTGCTCCGCTCATTGAGTCACATGCCTGTATAATCGGTGAAATAACATATTCCATCTCCACTTCGTCATGATGTGCGCCTATCGCATTGCATACTGCCGGGTTTTCTCCATATTTTTCTGCTAATTTCATCCCCAGCAGCGCATGGCTTAATTCGGTTTCTTCATCAGGAACTTTACCAATGTCGTGCAAGAGTCCTGCACGCTTTGCCAGTTTTGAGTTCATACCTAATTCTGCGGCCATTATTCCACAAAGATTTGCAACCTCGCGGCTATGCATCAGGAGATTTTGTCCGTAAGACGAACGGAACCTCATCTTACCCACAATGCGAACTAATTCCTTGTGCAGGCCATGTATACCAAGCTCAATCACGGTTCGTTCCCCGATTTCAATTATTTGTTCTTCCAGTTGCCTGCGTGTTTTTTCCACTACTTCTTCAATACGGGCCGGGTGTATTCGTCCGTCAGTTACCAGGCGCTGAAGAGAAAGCCTGGCAATTTCCCGCCGGAGCGGATCAAAGGATGATAAAATGATAGCTTCAGGCGTATCATCTACGATAAGATCAACCCCAGTAGCCGCCTCAATAGCGCGAATATTTCTTCCTTCCCGTCCTATTATTGAGCCCTTTATTTCATCACTTTCAAGGTTAAAGACTGTTATAGCATTTTCAATGGCCTGCTCTGACGCTGTACGTTGAATAGTTTGAATTATTATTTTTCTCGCCTCTTTATTTGCACGGAGCCTGGCATCATCTACAATCTCCTGCTGAAGTACAAGCGCCTGGGAATGGGCTTCCTGTTTCAAAGATTCTATCAATTGTGTTTTCGCTTCGTCAGAAGAAAGGCCTGAAACTTTCTCAAGTCGGCGGATGTGTTCTTCCTGGTGCTTTTCCAGCTCAGTGCGTTTTATACCAACGACTTCAATCTGGCGATTGAGATTTTCTTTTATTGCCTCATGCTCCTTTAAAATGCGTTCAACATTCTGGTCTTTCTGATTTACAGACTGCTCCTTTTGTTTTATTCGATTTTCAGCATCAACTATTTTTTGGTTACGCTGAAAAACTTCCTTGTCGTGCTCTGACTTTAACTGAACGAAGCGTTCTTTAGCTTCAAGTTGTTTTTCTTTTTTTAATGTTTCAGCCTGTGATTTAGCGTCTGCTACAATTTGTTTGGCATCTTTCTCAGCATTTTCTACCTGGATTTTTGTGTTTTTGGCAAATAAGATTTTACCCAGAATAACACCTATTACTAAAGCCACGGCACCAATTATTATTGGTAGGGTTTGTTCCATCTTTTTTTAATGATTTAAAGCGGTTCATAATCTGTTTCCTCGAAGATTACATTTTTTTATTTCAAAAATGCAATAGACGAAGATAGATAAATTGTGTGGAAATCTATGGACACTGAAACAAAACGGGGGATTGATTCAATTGAATATTAAATCGTTGGGCGAAAGGGAGCCGCAAAGAGATTGGCAAATGTTATTTCATATAACCTCATCAATCATTTTCTCCATTTTTTGAAATATGCGTTGAAGTTCCTGGTTTGCGGAATCATCATCAACAGCTTTTTGTGGCTGGGTAGCATACCATATTAGTACCATAGCAATATAATCCTGCATATCCTTGCCGGAATATTGTTTTCTGAATTCAAGTATCTTATCGTTGATAATTTTTAGCGTACCCCGCACAGTTTCTTCGTCTTCGGGAAGAACTTTGATGCGATAGGTTCTGTCGCCAATAAGTATGTTAAGAGGAATTAGGGGTATCGTCATTTTATTTATTTAACATTGTCATACATATCTCAAGATCTTTAATGTATTGATTGATCTGTTTTTCAAAGGTCGTTTTTTCTTTATCGTCCATTTTTCCTGCTGAAGCTTTTAATATGGAAGTTTCCATCTCCAGGTAGGAAGATTTTTCCTGTAAATCTTTTTCCCGCAACCTGATTTTATCTAATTCAGTTGTCAAAGAAATATTTTCTTTGTTAGTAATTGCAAACTTTTTTACGAGAAGCTGCAACTTGTCACTTATCACTTTTAGTTGTTCTTCTGTTGTTTTCATGGTCAGTTATTTCTTCTTATTTCAGCATTGTTTTCTTTCTCGAGAACCTCGGTGATCCGTTGCATTTTACCATCTACTTCTTTATCGGTAAGTGTTTTCTCTCTATCAGTAAAAGTAAAAGTGATAGCCAATGATTTTTTGGATTGTCCTATTTTATCACTTTCAAATACATCAAATAATTTAATACCTGTAAGTT
>JBBPZF010000567.1:0-2359 GCA_038199105.1 Chitinophagales bacterium
ATCATCATAATTTTTAACGCGCCGGCGAGTACCGGTACTCCGGTAATCTTACTTTTAAAATAACCAAAGATGAAAAGGCAAATGAGTGTAGCCACAATAGAAAACTTTAAAGCTTCTTTAGAATCGGATATAAAAAAGTATGGGCTTAAAGGAATAATGCCCCCGGCTATATATGACACGCCAATGTTCAATGCGCTTTTCCTGGCCCGCTTCGGATCCGGTTTATCAAGCCCCAATTCAAACTTCATCATAAAATCAACCCACTGTTTTTTATCGCAGGCAATTTCTTCGGTCGCCCTGTTTTGCAATTCTTCGCTAAGGCCAATGTGTTCAAAAAAATCTTTTACTTCCTGCTTCTCCATTTCAGGAATGCGTTCTACTTCTGCATATTCTCTTTTTAATTCGCTGTTGTAATGGTCTTGTTCTGTTTTACCCGCGAGGTAACCTCCGAGCCCCATTGCGATGCTTCCCGCGGCAATCTCGGCAATGCCGGCGATTACTATAATACCACTTGCTGCAACGGCGCCGCTCAAGCCTGCGGCTAGTGCGAATGGCACTGTAAGGCCATCACTCATGCCTATTACTACATCTCTTATTAAGTCAGAACTTTCCAGGTGTTCTTCTGCGTGGTGGTGGAGGTGATGGTCGGGCATTTGATGCGTGGTTGATTGGGTTAATTGGTTGATCGAGTTGATTGGTTAATAATCAGTACGGAATTAAAAATAAAGATTTAAAATTGGCTGATAAAGTTATTGACAATTGAATCCAGCATCCCTTCAACATTCCCCTTTAGGGGTTAGGGGTTAGCCTTATAACTGATTCTATAAATAAGCCCATTATAGTCGTCACTTACAAGCATAGAGCCATCTTCCAAAAAAGAAACATCAACAGGCCGCCCATTTACTTTATGTTCATTTTGCAGCCAGCCATTTGCGAAGGGAACAGGGTCGGTAACTTTTCCGTTGGCATCCATCTTTAATACAGCTACATTGTATCCAACAGGTATGCTCCTGTTCCAGCTACCATGCCTTGCTACAAAAATTGCATTTTTATATTCAGTAGGAAACATGTTGCCGGTATAGAATCGCATACCAAGCGCTGCATTATGCGGACCCATTAACTTTACCGGTGGAGTGTAATTGCTGCAGTCTTTCCCTTTTCCGAATTCAGGATCAGGAATATTTCCCTGGTGACAATATGGATACCCGAAATTCATACCCGCTTTTGGAGCATTGTTGAGCTCATCATTGGGCACATCATCTCCCATATCGTCCCGGCCATTATCTGTAAACCAAAGTTCTTTTATAACAGGGTTCCAGTCAAAGCCTACTGAATTTCTTATTCCTTTGGCAAAAATTTCAAGGCCTGTCCCGTCAGGATTTATGCGGGTAATGGAAGCATATGTTGGTTTATCGGGCTCGCAGATATTGCATGGAGCGCCCACGGGAACATATAATTTACCATCGAGGCCAAAAGCTATAAATTTCCAACCATGATGTTTGTCGGTTGGATATTTATCATACACCATTACCGGCGAAGGTGGATTATCAAGTCGCGACTCAATACTATCAAGCCTGTAGATAGTAGAAACAGTAGCTACGAAAAGGCTTCCATCTTTAAAGGCAACACCATTAGGCGCATCGAAGCCTTTTACAATCGTATATACTTTATCTGCTTTACCATCGCGGTTTTCATCACGCATGGCGTAAACTTTTCCGGCACTTTGTGTACCTACGAATATGGTTCCGTTAGCAGAAACACATAAGCTTCTTGCGCCTTCAGCCTGCGCAAACACATTTATAGAAAACCCCGGCGGCAACGTTACCTTATCAAGATTATATTTTTTATACAGATCGCTTGTTTGCGGTGCAGTTGTATCCGAATTACTCTCAGTTTTGGTAGTGGTTTCATTGTTGCCGCTGTTACAACTGCAGATGGTGAAAAAGGAAAAAGTTGCGATGAGAAAATTAAAAATCTTACCCGGTTTTGAAAATGTAAAGTTCATAGTAAGAGATGATTGAATAAATAATGGTTGTTATGGGTTGAAATTTACAACAATTATAAAGCCAAATGAACCTTCACTTTTTTGAGTATTTATAAACGCAGATACAGCTATAAATGGAATTATTTTACCTGGAAATAATTTCTGAAACGAAAAGGAGTATTTACAAAACCCTCGTTTTATTAATCATCTAATAATTTGGCAAGAAAGACGAGATCATTTTTCTTATAAAGATTTGCTGCATCTGCAAAGCATTTGCTGTATTCTTCCAGCAAATGTTGGATGATTCTTTTGTTGCCCAACTGCTTAAAGTAAGAGGGGGTGGGCGGTACGGAAATTCTTTTGAAATAATTTTCA
>JBBPZF010000568.1:0-2541 GCA_038199105.1 Chitinophagales bacterium
CAATTTTTTCTTTCTTTACTCATAAGAATATCGTAGTTCACACAACTCTTACATCCGGCCCAAAAGTTTTCATCATCTGTGAGTTCACTATAGGTAACAGGCTCGTAACCGAGGTCGCTGTTGATTTTCATAACAGCAAGGCCGGTAGTGAGTCCGAAGATTTTTGCCTTTGGATATTTTTCCCGTGAAAGATCGAAGATTCTTTTTTTGATGCTTTTAGCAATACCCGTTTTTCTAAAAGACGGTGATACTACCAGGCCACTGTTTGCAACAAAGCCTTCTTTACCCCAGGCCTCTATGTAACAAAAGCCAACCCAGGTATTATCGTCGGTAACGGCAATTACTGCTTTGCCTTCCTGCATTTTTTGTTGAATATATTCTGTAGAACGTTTTGCGATTCCGGTACCTCTTGCCTGCGCTGAAGCAGCCATCTCATCAGTGATGGTTTGAGCAAATTTAAAATCGTTGGAATCAGCAACACGAACAATTATTTTTGATTGTTCCACTTTGCGTTGGTTTAAAAGATTGAATTATCTGGTGAGCGGGGATTTTTTCACTGATAGGGGCTATGTCAACGGCTCGGCCTATCAGTATCCAGGTCGGAAGAAACAGCGCAGAGGCTTTACCTGTTCAGCTATTGAGGCTACAGGAACAAAATGAGAAATGGAAAAATTGTGATCTTTCACTTTTTTATCATTTAATGAATAGAATGCAAATGTAATTTTTTTTACCATTCGTTCTATAAAACGTTTTTAAGGATATGTTATTGTTTATTTTATGGCTTTAAAATAAGCTTTAATAAATTTCAGGTATACAACTCCTGCACCTTTTAATCATTGATTGTTTCAGCAGAAGGTTTTTTCACCCAGCGTTTCAATCCATCTGCAATCACCCTGTCGTTGCTAAGCCTCGGTACTTTATTTTGACCACCGAGTTTACCAATGCTTTTCATATAATTAATAAAGCCATTTTTTTGAACAGGAGAAATTTTTAAAGGGGTAAGAATATTTCCTTTTATAAGATCATCATAGTAAATATTTTTTTTCCTTAAGACCTTATCAATATTCATTGCAAATTTTTCCAGGTTGGATGGTATGTTTTCAAATTCAATAAACCATTCATGGAAACTTTTTTCGTCATCACTTGAAATTTTCGGGGCGACCGTAAATTCAGTAATCCTTACATTTTCGGTATTTGCTGTTTTCATTAATGCTTCCTCCACTTCTTCGCCAATTACGTGTTCTCCAAAAGCAGAGATATAATGCTTAACCCTGCCAGTTACTACTATGCGATAAGGATTCAGGGAAACAAACTTTATTGTATCTCCAATATTGTATGCCCACAAACCCGCATTGCTGCTTATTATCAGCACATAATTCTCATTAAGCTTTACATCTTTTAATGTAAGCCTTGTCGGGCTTTCATTAAAAATTTCAGTAGCGGGCACAAATTCAAAGAATATTCCACTGTCTGTATTTAATAAAAGCCCCTCATCTTTCTGGCTGTCCTGGAAAGCAAAAAAACCTTCGCTTGCGGGATACAATTCAATCGTATCAATTTCTTTTCCTATGGTTTCAACCAACTTTGATTTGTAAGGTTCATAATTTACACCACCCTGTACCATCACACTAAAATCAGGAAAAATATCTTTGATCTTTTTACCGGTTTTTTTTACGAGCTCATCAAAATACATTTGCATCCATGGTGGTATGCCGCTTATCAATGTCATGTTTTCACCTACCGTTTCCTCAACAATTTTATCAAGCTTTTTTTCCCAATCTTCAATACAATTTGTCTCGAAGGTGGGCAACTGGTTAGATCTTAAATAGCGTGGTATATGGTGATTTACAATGCCACTTAACCTTCCTGTTGGAATACCTCCTACCCTTTCAAGCTCGGGCGAGCCGCTTAGGAAAATCATTTTTCCATCAGCAAATTGTGTATTGCCCGTTTGAGCCATATAGCACAAGAGTGCATCTCTTGCGGTATTTATATGATTAGGAATAGAATCTTTCGTGATAGGAATGTATTTAATACCACTTGTAGTACCACTTGTTTTTGCGAAATAAATAGGCAAACCTTTCCATAAAATATTATGCTTTCCTGCTTTTATTTTCTCGATGTATCCTTTAAAGTCTTCATACTCCCTTATCGGAACGTTTTTTACAAAATCCGCATGGTTCTTTATGTTGATGAACGTATGCTCTTTGCCGAATTCAATTTTCAAACCTATTTTTATTAAGGCCTGGAAAACATTCTCCTGGTCGGCAGGAGCGGTGAGCATACTCTTACGAATTTGCTTATATGTATAGGTGGCATACGGCTTTGCCAGGAATGATTTTATCTTCATTTGAAAAGGCTAATCTTAGGGGTCAAATTTACATAGAAATGATTTAATAATTTTTTGAATACGTCAATTAAGAAATGCAAGTTCATTCTCCATAAATGGTAGTGTTAAAATCTATGACATAAATTTTCTGCAAGATGAATGATCCTCACATAAATCAGTGTTCAATGTTTTGGGCATTAACAACCCGGTCG
>JBBPZF010000569.1:0-2033 GCA_038199105.1 Chitinophagales bacterium
AATTTCATCTTCTAGCATATTATCAATCATTTCCGGATACGGAGCACCTGCACCCAAATTCTCGGGCCAATCACGGGCTTCTTCTACTTTTTGGAGCGCCGGTTTGTAGTCGTGTGTCTTAAGATATCGCAATGCAAGCATCAATTTTGTTTGCTCATAATAGATATGTGCATCCTTCGCGCCTTCGTAAGGAAGAACGTTTATATTGTTTAATAATTTTTCGGAACCTTCATAATTGTTGTTGAGCATGAGGCAATGGATATATAATAAGCCTGCTATATAATTTTCTTTATTTTTTTCATAGTAGGGCTGTATCACCTGCAAAGCCTGGCTGTATTGATGCTGCGATAATAGAAATTCTGCAAGGTATTTTCCATACCTCCAATCGCTTTTATCAATCTGCTGTCCTCTGAATAAATCGGATTGAATATTCTTAACGTTTGCAGAGTCGGATAAGCGTGCACGTAATACGTAAAATGGTGCAAAGTTTCCAGGTGCATTCCCATCTACAAGCAACTGCAAAGCTTTTACTTTCTGGTTATGAAAAGCATAGATCAATGCAAGATAGTACCTGCTTTTCCAGTCGGTCAATAAGTTGCTCTCGATAGTTCCCGGGAAGCTATCGGAAGCTGCCGGATTTTTAACCGCCCATTGCATCACAGGCACTGTTTCTTCTCGGAATGGGAAAACCAGGTAGGCGTTACCGTTAGTTGCTTTTTTTAAGAATTCATCGGCATCTTCGTCATTCCTGTGCAGCCATGCGAGCCAATACAATATTTCATTGTCTTTGTGCGGGCATACGTCCAGTACGGCTTTGCTTTCCTCTGTGAGGCCAAGGTTGCAATACCAAATGGCTAAATCAAGATAAGTTTGCTGGGGCAATTCATCACGTATCAGGCTAGTAAAATTTACTTTGATCGCCGAATCTTTATTTTGCCAATAGTCTTCAAAACGTATAAAATGATTGATTGGGTCTAAGGACAAAATCCTCTTTTTTATTTCTTCCTGCCCCGTCTTATTTCCCATTAAACGGTCGCAAACATATTGCAATTGCAAGGCGGAAATATTTTCTGAATTATTTACCAAACTTTTGTCAGTATATTCAAAAGACAGTTGGTAATTTTTTTGTTGCAATTTTATTTTACTCAGTTCTGTGTAAGCAGCAGAACGATATTGCGGCGTGATGGCCGCCACCTCAAAACCATCTTCTGCATCATACATTTTATTAAGCTTTACACAAGCGAGGCCATAAAAATAATTGGCTGCAGGGTTATAGGTATCCACACTTAAGGCCGTGCGTGCAAAGTAATATGCCGAATCATAATTCATTTTCCGGTATTGCAAAAAAGCCATTTCATTTAATGCCGGAACAAACGCCGGCTCTTTGTTCAGCGAAGCACGGATATTAATTTCCGCCATTGCATAATGCCTTGTATCGGATTCATATTTTCCTTTGAGGTAAAATCCATACGCTGTATTCCAGTCAAAATTTTTAAAGGCTTCTAATGGCCGGTCCAATATTTTTTCAGTGCTGTCCCCTACATTTACTACACTCCCTGCAAGAGTTATTTTTCCAATCGGCTCGCCATTTACCAGAGAAATATTTTGTTGAAAAGATTGCAAAGGTTGTAAGCTCACCGGTATGTTCAGGATCAGTTTTCCTTTTGCATCCCACACTTTTAAAGTGTCTTTGATATAGCTGACGGGTGAAATAAAAATCACTTTTTTTTCACCTTCGGTTTTAATGTTTATAACACCATTCAAATCAGCATTCGCCACACCATCCGTATTTTGAAATGGATACCAATACTCGCTCCAGGTATCTGTATTGTACGGGGCGAAATCAAATTGCTTGAACGGACTTAATAAACTTTCGGGTGCATTTTGATTGTACAATCTTCCGCTTTGTATTTCGGTATATTGGCCGCTATTGTCGGTCAGTAATTTTTGCCATATCATTCCTTGCCTGGACAAGCCCCATATCCATATTTTCTTTCCAATTTTTGCCTGCCGCTCCGCATAGTGTATCATGC
>JBBPZF010000570.1:0-4183 GCA_038199105.1 Chitinophagales bacterium
GATAGAAAATGCGATGTAGAAAAGTAATGCCAATTTATATTGCATTGTATCGTGGGCAAATTATGTTTGTGATAAAATGCAAAATCCCTTTTCTATTTATAAATCGATCCATTAATTAGAATAGAAAAATTATTCAAAACAATGCTTAAAAGTTTCGGTGCTTTTATTAGTCTTGCAGCCGTCTTCTTAGGTTTGTGGAATGAAATTGGCTTTAATGAAAAGTGCATTACAAATAATTTTTATTTTATTTTTTATCTTACTAATTAAAAATTCAAATGCACAATATAGCAAGCCCGATACGCTTGAAGCATTACGAATAAGCACAAAAATAAATTTCAACGGTAATCCAGATGAAGCAGTTTGGAAAACCGCACAGCATATTAATAACTTCACACAACGTGAACTGCATTTTGGTGAACCCGCGTCTGAAAAAACAGAAACGGCCATTCTTTACGATAATAATAATCTTTATATCGGCGTATGGTGTTACATGCAAAACCCGGAGAAGACCGTTGCCAAGTTTATGAGCCGTGATTTTGATTATGAGCATGATGATATTTTCGCGGTATTGCTTTCACCATTTAATGATAAAAGAAATGGCTATCTCTTTATCATTAATCCAAATGCTGCGAGGGCTGATTTACAGGTGAGCGGTGATAATGATAATATAAACTGGAATGGCGTATGGGATGCGAAATCATTTAGAAATGATAAAGGTTGGTTTGCAGAAATCCTGATACCCTTCAATACATTGCAATTCAAAAAAGACAGTGTAAAAACATGGGCTATCAATTTTGGAAGAAAGATCAGTTATAAAAATGAACAGGATCGCTGGCAGGGCTGGAGCCGGAATTTAAGCTTTGAAAATTTTATTAATGCCGGCACATTAACCGGTATAAAAGATATTGGTTATGCCAGGCATTTTGAATTTAAACCTTATTACCTGGCAGGCTTTGAAAATGCTGAAAATAAAAAAGCAAACTATCCTAATAAGATTGGGGCAGACTTAAATATAAACATTACACCTACACTTAAATTAAATCTTACAACCAATACAGATTTTGCACAGGTAGAGGCAGACCGGGTACAGGTAAACCTTACACGGTTCAATTTATATTATCCGGAAAAAAGAGAATTTTTTTTAGAGGCTTCAAACAATTTTGACATGAACCTCGGCAACCGCAACCAGGTATTTTATTCAAGGCAAATAGGCATTCAGCAATTGCAGCCCGTTGATATTCTTGGTGGCGCAAGGTTATTTGGAAAAGCAGGAAGAAGCAATATTGGTTTTCTTTCTTTGGAAACGGCAAAAAAGGATACCGTTCCCGCCACCAATAATACAGTCTTTAGATATAAATATGATGTAGGAAAACAATCCTACATTGGTGGTATCATCACTTCTAAAATAAATTCAAACAGTTCCAACCAGGTTGTGGGTATTGATGCGAATTTTACTACTTCATCTTTTTTAAAAAATAAAAATTTAGTTGTTGCAGGATTATTGGCGCAAAGCATAGACGATTACAAAACAAAAAATAATTCACTCGCTTACCGTGTGTATTGCGATTACCCTAATGATCTTGTTGATCAATTTATTTCTATCAGCAGTTTGCAACAAAACTTCAATCCGGAACTGGGCTTTTTAACCCGTGATAATTATACAGCTTTAAACTGGCATCTGAATTTTATGCCAAGGTGGTTAACTAAATGGGGTATTCAGCAATTTGATTTCCAGCCCTGGCAAATTTCTTATTATGTTACACAAAGTTCACATCAGTTAGAATCATGGAGTAATGAAACAAGGCCATTGGGGGTTATTTTGAAAAGCGGCGAATTTTTTGAATTCAATCTGCAACAATCTTACGACCGTTTGGGTAATGAATTTCATCTTACTGACAGCGCTATTATTCTATCAGGAAAATACCACATGCATAATACAGAATTACAGTTTAGTACCTATCAGGCACGTAAAATATGGTTACAATTGTTTTATAATTGGGGTAGTTTCTATTCAGGAAATATTAAAACTTTTTCTGCAACCGTCGGCTTAAATCTCTCGAAACACTTTAATCTTAAAACTGAGTACACTTATAATTATATTTCTTTACCTAATTCAAATGTTCGTTCCAATCAATTGGCTCAATACATGAATTATGCATTTACCACAAAATTGAATGTATCATTATTTGGTCAATGGAATTCGTTAGATGATGTTTTGTTCTTCAACCTGCGCCTGCACTGGATACCAAAGATCGGTACTGATCTTTATGTGGTGTATAACCGCGGATACGATCAGCTTACCAAATTGGATTTGCTAAAACCACAAACTTCTTTAGGAATTGGAAAATTGGTTTGGCGGTTTACATTTTAAATTCAGGAGATTTCTGACTTAGTTATATTTCTTATAACAAAAAACTACATTTGCTGTCTGTGATTAAGCAACAGTTTATATCATCCATTTTACTTTGTGCATTTGCGGTAATATTTGCACATAGCATTATTCCCCATCACCACCATCATGAAGAAGAAAGAACAGCCCAGCACCAGGGTTCACACGATGACGACCATGGAGATATAGACCATAATTTTTTAGGTGAGGCTTTTTCACATTTTCAACATGAAGCTGGCAGTAATATTGTTTATGAAACCGCATCACCTGTTTACCAATATTCAAAAGTCAACTTAGAAAAAGGCGCTTTCCTTTTGGTTGAATACATTGTTGATGTACTTCACAAGCCGCCGCTAAGACATCCTGAACCCTACCCGTTTAATTTTTCATCTTCTTTTTATTCTGTCGCCAGCCTTCTAAGGGGCCCGCCGGTGTCATGGGCATAACTATGCCTGTTTAAAAAACATCTTCACAAATTTCATTTACAATTTTCGTAAAGACAGGTGTCTTTCGCAACGCTGATATTTTATGCTGAATAAAATCATTCACTTCTCCATACACAACAAATTAATCATTGGGCTTTTTACATTAGCCCTTATTGCATGGGGATCTTACTCGTTAACCAAACTTCCTATTGATGCCGTGCCTGACATTACCGATAACCAGGTAATGGTTATAACCGTAACACCAACTCTTGCAGCACAAGAAGTAGAACGCCTTATTACATTTCCGGTTGAGCAGACAATGGCAAGCATTCCAAACATTCAGGAGATCCGTTCTTTTTCAAGATTTGGTCTGTCGCTGGTTACCATGGTATTTAAAGAACACGTAGATATTTATTGGGCAAGGCAACAGATAGGAGAACGATTAAGCCTTGCCGCCAAACAAATTCCTGACGGCGTTGGTACACCTGAAATGGCTCCTGTAACAACAGGATTAGGAGAAATATATCAATACGTTATTCATGCAAAGCCCGGCTATGAAAAAAAATATGATGCAATGGAACTTCGCACTATCCAGGACTGGAATGTTAAACGACAGTTATTAGGCACTCCCGGCGTTGCTGAAGTAAGTGGCTTTGGTGGTTATGTAAAGCAATATGAAATAGCCGTTAATCCTGACAGGCTGCATAGTATGAATGTGAGCATTGATGAAATATTTACAGCCCTCGAAAAGAATAATCAAAATACGGGTGGTGCATATATCAATAAATCTCCCAATGCTTATTTTATAAGAAGTGAAGGTTTGGTAAGTAAGTTAGAAGATATTGAGAAAATTGTTATCAAAACAAATAATAAAACACCAATCCTGGTAAGAGATGTCGCAACAGTACAGTTTGGAAACAGTGTACGTTATGGTGCAGCTACAAGAAACGGGCAGGGTGAAATAGTTACCGGCATTGTAATGATGTTGAAAGGTGCTAACTCATCAGAAGTAATAAATAGTGTAAAGGCAAGAATAGAACAGATTAAAAAAACACTTCCGGAAGGTGTGGACATTGAACCGTTTCTTGACAGGAAGAAATTAGTTGATAATGCCATCAGCACAGTTACACACAATCTTTTGGAAGGTGCATTAATAGTGATCTTCATCCTGATTTTATTTCTCGGAAATCTTCGTGCAGGTTTGGTAGTTGCATCAGTTATTCCATTGTCAATGTTGTTCGCCATTTCTATGATGAACCTGTTTGGCGTGTCAGGAAACCTAATGAGTTTAGGTGCAATAGATTTTGGGTTGATTGTAGATGGAGCAGTAATTATTGTAGAAAGTGTATTGCATAGGATAACCGGAAAA
>JBBPZF010000571.1:0-2489 GCA_038199105.1 Chitinophagales bacterium
ACATGTTTGTGTGAAGAAAGAATTTATCTTTTTTACTATGGTTTCCACTAAAAAATCCGTAATGATTTTGCCGGTTTTTTCACATTTTTCTATCCGAATTTTCTGAAACGCACGACTGCAAAGAAGTTTAAGAATTTAGCTCCTGTTTCTACAATCATCTTTCTTATTTTTGATTTTTTTCGGGCGTACGGAATGAACAGAAATTATCCATAAATGAAAATTAGCTACAACTGGCTCAGGGAATATTTACCAGGGGACATTAATAAAAATGTGATTGCGGACACGCCCCCAAAATTAGGAGCGATATTGACTTCTGTTGGTTTGGAATTAGAAAGCCTCACTAAATATGAACAAATAATAAACGGGCTGCAAGGTTTGATTGTGGGTGAAGTTATTTCTCTTCAGCAACATCCAGACGCTGATAAATTAAAGGTTGCGAAAGTAGATAAAGGGAACGGCGAAACGCTGCAAATCGTTTGCGGAGCTGCTAATATAGCCATTGGGCAAAAAGTAGTAGTGGCGCCCGCAGGCACCACATTATATCCATTAAATGGTGACCCTATTAATATAAAAAAAGCAAAATTACGAGGGATGGAAAGCTATGGGATGATATGTGCCGAAGATGAAATCGGCGTTGGTGAGAGCCACGATGGAATAATTGTTCTTCCTGAACATTTGAATGCAGGGGATTTTTTGTCAAATTATTACATGCCTTATAGCGACTGGATACTTGAAATAGGGCTAACACCGAATCGTATTGACGCGATGAGCCACCTCGGCACAGCAAAAGATGTTTGCGCCTATGTATCCAATCAAACGGGCGATGCACTGAAAGTTGTTTCGCCTTATGGAGCGGAGCTACAGCCTGACTCCAATTTATTACCAATAGAGGTTACAATTGAAAATACTGAAGCATGCCAAAGGTATTGCGGCATCAGCATTTCAGGGATTATCGTTTCGTCATCGCCGGATTGGCTGAAGAATAAACTAAAATGCATAGGAGTACGGCCGGTAAATAATGTCGTAGATATTACGAATTTCATATTACATGAAACAGGGCAGCCATTGCACGTTTTTGATACAGATAAAATAAAAAAGAAAAAGATTATTGTAAAGAATCTTCCTACAGATACTTCATTTATTACCCTTGATAATAAGGAGCGGAAACTGAATGATGCCGACCTTATGATTTGTAATGGTGAAGAAGAACCAATGTGCTTTGCGGGAGTTTTTGGAGGAAGTGAAAGCGGTATTAGTGATGATACAGTAAATATTTTTTTAGAAAGCGCCTGGTTTAAACCTTCAACAATACGAAAAACTTCTTTCCGGCATAATCTGAGAACTGAAGCGGCCATACGGTTTGAAAAAGGTGTTGACATTAGCAACTCAGTGAATGTATTGAAGAGAGCCGCGTTGCTAATAAAAGAAATTGCAGGAGGTGAATTTTCTTCGAAAATTATCGACGTGTACCCTTCGCCACAAGCAAAGAGCGAAATTACGCTGCTGCATAACTATCTCAAAAAGTTAAGTGGTAAGGCATATTCTGCAGACCAGGTAAAGAACATTTTAAAGAGTCTCAATTTTTCGGTTATTTCAGAAGAAACGGATTCCATCACTGTCGCAGTCCCATTTAGTAATCCTGATATTACTTTGCCTGAGGACCTGGTCGAGGAAGTTATGCGAATTGACGGCCTTGATAATATTGAAATCCCAACCAGTGTAAAAATATCACCTGCCATTGAAACACTCGGCAAGAATTCAGCGCTGAGAGAAAAAATAGCAAACTGGCTCGTTGGAAACGGTTTTTTTGAAGTGTTTACTAATTCAATTACCAACAGTAAATATTTTGATGATGAAACATTAAGTTCTACCGTAAAAATTATAAACAGCCTTAGTGAAGATCTCAATGTCCTTCGTCCTTCCATGATTCCAACTGGTTTAGAAAGCATTTCTTACAATATAAACCGAAAGAACCGTGATCTTTTTCTCTTTGAATCTGGGAAAACATATTCATTAGCGAAAAACGAAAAATATATAGAGCAAGAAAAATTGTCTCTTTATTTTACGGGTAAAAGAACAGAAAGCGCATGGCAAAAAAAAGAGAAAGAAACGGATATTTACTTTGTGAAGGGAGTTTGCGATAAAATAATTCGCCTGGCCGGAGCGGAGAAAATACGCTTTGTGCCTAACGAGGCAAGGAATAAGGAACTTATTGAATGTTTTATCGGTGTTACTGATTCAATAGCTCTTTCCAAAGGAGGAAAAATTTCTCAATCTATTCTTGATAAATTTTCCATAAAACAAGATGTATATTATCTTGAAATGGATTGGAAAAAAATAGTCGAGACGGCAAAAACTAATAAAATTTCTTTTGAGGAAATACTAAAATTCCCGCAGGTAAACAGGGATCTTTCTATTGTAATAAATAAAGAAATTCCTTATCAGTCCGTTGAAGACTCGATTGAGTCTTTGCAAATATCCAAACTTAC
>JBBPZF010000572.1:0-2229 GCA_038199105.1 Chitinophagales bacterium
GAGGTATTAAAAGAAGAATTTAAAAAGCCTTATTTTATACAAATAGTAACCTTTATAAAGGCAGAAAAAGCTGCCGGAAAAATTATTTATCCCCCAGGTGCATTGTTTTTTAATGCGTTTGACAAAACACCTTTTTCAAAAGTAAAAGTTGTATTGCTTGGGCAAGACCCTTATCATAATAAAGGACAGGCGCATGGATTAAGTTTTTCAGTACCAGATGGCGTTGCACTGCCACCATCACTTCAAAATATTTTTAAGGAATTGAAAGTGGATATTGGCATGGACACACCATCCTCCGGCAACCTGGAAAAGTGGGCAGCCCAGGGCGTATTACTATTAAATGCCTCGCTGAGCGTAAGGCAAAATGAACCCGGAAGCCATAGTAAAATTGGCTGGCTTCAATTTACAGATGCAGTTATTAGTAAATTATCTGGAGAAAAGAAAGGCATTATTTTTTTGTTGTGGGGCAGGTTTGCCCAGGAGAAGCAATCGCTTATTGATGAAACGAAACATCATGTCCTAAAAGCTGCACATCCATCGCCCTTTAGCGCAGACAAAGGTTTTTTTGGTTGTAAACATTTTTCAAAAACCAACGAATTGCTTGTTGTTCAAAATAAACAACCGATAGACTGGAAATTATAGAGTATAAAAAAATCAGGATTTGAAAGAAGTACTTGCCAGGATTTTTGCAGTGTGGGCAATGGTTGTTTTTATTGTGACCATGGTTCCCGTCGTAATAATTATGTGGGTCATCGGTTTGATAAAAGAACCAAAGAGAACCCGTATATTTCGAGTTACTTCAAAAATATGGATGAGGATTTTTTTTTTCTTATCTGGCTGCCGGCTCAAAATTATTGGGGAAAAACATTTTGAAAATGGGAAAAATTATATAGTGGTATCCAATCACAATTCGCTAATGGATGTGCCTCTAACAACGCCCTTTATCCCCGGCCCTAATAAGACTATTGCAAAATCTGAGATGTCGAAAATTCCTGTATTTGGTCTTATTTATAAGCGCGGATCTATACTGGTGGATCGCTCGAGTAAGAACAGCCGGCAACAAAGTTTTAAATTAATGCGGAACGTATTGAAGATGGGAATGCATATGTGCATTTATCCTGAAGGCACCCGCAATAAAACTGAATTACCATTAAAGGCTTTTCATGATGGTGCCTTTAGGCTTGCGGTGGAAACCGGAACTTCTATAATTCCTGCGTTACTTTTTAATACTAAACGAGTGCTCCCGCCGGGTAAAGTTTTCTTTTTTTGGCCATCGAAAATGGAGTTACATTTTTTATCTCCCGTACCTGTAAAAACCAACGATAATTATGAAGCAGTTAAGGAAAAACTGTACCTTCTGATGACGGAATATTATGCAGGCAATCAATAATATAACATCTGATTTGTAAGGGGCGAAGAACAAAAAGTTGAATGAACAGATATTTTGCTGCTAATTAATTTCGACATACAACCGCGAAAATTCTTGATGTAAATAATAAGACCAAGACAAAATGCCTATTCGATCATTTTGTTTCTCATGCCATACATGATTAGTCCCCCGATGGTTTTGGCGCCGACTTTACTTTTCATATTTTGCCGAATTGTTTCGATAGTGCGGGGGCTGAGGAAAATGATTTTAGATATTTCTTCCGTTGTTTTGTCTTCAGCAAGTAATTGCAAAATCTTTAATTCTTTTTCACTGAAGCTAATAGGAATATGACTTCCGTAATGCTGGCGCACATTCTTCTTTTGCATCAGCTTACCCATCACGGCATTATTAACCAACTGGTTGAAATAAAAATCTTCGTTCATACAGGTAAGTATGGCCTCGTAAATCTCGTCGGGATCAGTGGTTTTAGTTAGGTATGCATTCGCACCCATCTCCATCATTTTACTTATCATTTGCTGGTCATCATACATTGTAAGCACAATGATCTTCAGCTCATCATATTCTTTGCGCAACAATTCTATCGCATTGATGCCGTCTATCTCCGGCATCCTGATGTCCATAAGTAATACATCAGGTTTTTTAATACATATTTTGTGTAGTAGATCTTTGCCATCTTCAGCTTCCCATATCATTTTTAAATTCAACCTTGGAGAAAGCGCCATTTTGATACCGTCTCTGAAAATCTTGTGGTCATCTGCAATGGCTATTTTAATAACGGCTGAAGCTAACGTAGAAGGCGACATGAAGTAAATGGCTTAGTGGGTTGTTGTAAAAATATA
>JBBPZF010000573.1:0-3835 GCA_038199105.1 Chitinophagales bacterium
AAAATTTCAAACTCCTGAAATCTGATCAGCATGTATTGCAGCGGATTTATTTTGCCGGAGTGATAATGATATTTCTGTAATCAATTGGGCCATGATCGTCCTGCAAATATATTGGGCCTGGCTCTCCTTCATTGCTATCAAGTGCTCCGCCGGTAATGCCCGGTATCGCCTGGTTGCAGATAATCATTTTTCCGTTACACGACACTGTTACCATTCTGCCAATAAGCGTAATATCGTACCATTGCCACTCTCCTGCATCTTTAGCAACCATCTCCGAAGGGGCTATAAATCCATATATAGCACCTAATAAATCTTTCAAAGGCTCTTGTCCTTTACTGTCGGCCACCTGCACTTCGTACCTTCCTCTTAGATATACGCCGCTATTGCTTTCTTTAGGATAACGGAATTCGATATGCAATTTAAAATCTGTAAAGGTTTTATTAGTAATGAGGTTAGAACCGGATTGAGGGCTTCTCAACAATCCACCATCAGCTATCCACTGGTTCTTTCCTTCCGTATGCCATTCTGCAAGATTTTTACCATCAAATAATTTAATCGGCGTTCCCCATACAGGAGCGGATTTCCGGCGAAGAGCAGGCGCCTTCACTCCTGTCCAGTTGTAAGTTTTTCCATTACTAAAAACCATTGTGCCTGCCAGGCTTTCCCCACTTAAGGTTCCTTCTACCATTAGGTCTTTGTCTTCAGGTTCCCATTGCGGTGGTATAGCAAAGCTCAACTTGCCATCATCGAAATTTACTTTTGAAATAGGGCGTGCACTTCCTCCCGTGCCAACGAACCTGCCAACAAGCGTATGCAATCCTGAATGGGTGACTTCAAGCCAGGATGGAGATTTCTTTCCATCCATATCAATAGTAATATCCCATCGCCCCTCTATTGGCGATGCCGCCGTTTGATGGGGATTACAAAAGGCTTTGGTTGCGAATAAAGTAAGCAACAAGGCAAAGCCCGGCGTTAGGTAATAGCGCATTAAAAATTTCATATTTACAATCGGTTGTTTTTTCATTTAAGAATTATTTTTTTCAAATTACTTATAAATAATTAAAATACGATAACGGTTTGAAGAATAAGTTGTCAATCATAAAATTCTAATGCAGGATAATAGTGTCCGCTTGGCCAACAGTGGGAAGGATGTCTTAAGCACAAAGACACGCTAACAAACTTGCCGCTAACAAAACTTTTTATATAAGTGGATCAAGGTAGGAAGAGTCTCGGATAGAACTACAAAAAGGTTCAACGTGCAGACATCTTTATGTGCTCTATACTATCCATTCTTCTTTGTAATGCTTTAATTGCTTTCTGATTATCATACAAACTTGTTATGGAAATTATGATGGAGATAATTGCAGTGATAATTGCGATAATGGAAACTGTTATCCCCAAGTAATCCTTTATTCTACCAATAATTTCAGCAGCCTTTTCTTTTATATATTTATTAGAAGAATGGGCGGCTATTCCGCTTGGTTGTATCATCAAACCTTCTACATTCCTGACATTGTAATAAAGCAACTCTTTTCGCTCGAATGGAACAGCAGTAATAAAATGCAATTCTTCCTTTTTACAATTCATCTTACTGCATATTGTTTTAAAATCCATTGCCGGAAGGTTTTTCTTTTTATCTAATTCATACATGATAAAATGGTCATAAAGGATCTTTAGAAGATACTGTTGGTTTTTGGCTAAAGACATAAAGGTTGCTTTTATAAAAATTATTTACTCATTACTTCCCAAAAAATAAATGGATTGTAACGGCAATCTCGCCTTATCCTCATCAGGCATTTGCAAATAAAACTCCTGCCACAAAGAAATAAAATCATCACCGTTTATCAGTTTTATATGTACGTTGGCTTCTCTTGCAAATCTCTCGGCATCATTGCTAAATCTGCCGCTGGTTACAAACAAGCCAACTTCTTCACCACTATTAACTAATCCTTTCAAACCTCTAATCGCTTCAGAGGCAATCGGAGTTTCAGGGTAATGCTTCACCTGCACTTTTATTCTTGGTGTTTGAACTCCTAACGGATCCTGAAACGCAATAATGTCCAGGCCTCCATCTTTACCCTTTGGTGAAATAAACGGAGTATGGTAACCCATAGCTCTTAATAAGGCAGCGACTATGTCCTGAAACTCGTAGGCATTTTTTTGATTAAGATATTTTTTAATTCCATCAATAGCCTGTTCAACCAATTGATCAAGGTTCGCTTTTTGAACCTGTTCACTATTTTCTTCAAGTTCAGCATTTTCATCAACGAATTTTTCTTTAGGCTTATTTTCTGTAACCCAACTGCTTATAGGCGTTTGAAGCAGATTCTAACAGACCGACAGCCCCTAACTTCATCGCTCCTTCACCTTCTTTAGTTAAATACCATACGCCTTTTGACTTGCGCATATAACCTGCCTTGGCACAATCAATGGTATAGAAGTGAAGTATAGATTCCCATCTTACATAGCCAGTTTTTTCATAAATTTCTTTTTCCCATTCGGTAAAAGTTAATGTGTCTCTAAGCTTATCTACGACTTGTTTTCCGGAAAGTTCCCCTCCTTCCGCTTTAAGTATTTTGAAGGTCTCAAAAATAGTCTTGGCTGCAACAGCTTTTGAAGGTGATAATTCCTTTGTCTCTTTCTCTTTCATATATAATTAATTTATTTCTTTTTCCTCCCCTCCCCAAACATCCCATTCGTCAACTTATCATACAACTCAAATAAAAACTCAATCCTCTTTGTTTCATTTATAAAAGCTTGCGGACGGTAACACAGATCAACAGCTTTATCCAAAGCCTGGTGTGCTTTTACTAATTCCGGTGGCATGGTGTTGGGGTCATACAAATCTGCTAAACTGCTTTCAGGAAATTTTGCTCTTACATCTAAAACATGCTGCGCTGTTGCTTCTACTGTTTGTTTTTGTTTATCAGTTGGGTTTTGTGGGAAAGGATAGTTATTATACACCATTGAGCCCGAGTAAGAGTAGTCACTCTTCATTCTTCCTGCAATAATCCTCATCCAAGCCATATGCATTTTGCAAGCAAGTGTACCAAAAAGGAACAAGTCGCTTGATGGAACGATATAGATTTTGTTGCTTGCAATAATCTCGGATTTAATGAACCCAATAGGAATATATTCGCGTCGTTCCGTACTTACTTCCGGTACACCAATGTATTTTGTATTTGGATGCGAAATAAAAAAGAATACCGAAGGGGTAGAGGCTGCATTCCTAGTTGGTTGAGCGGTGCTATTTATTCGGAATTGTTTTACTTTTTCGATTCGTTCAAGTACCATAGGCATGGTCTTTAAAATTGTTGGTGCAACGCCTTTTAACCAAAGGCACCACCGGGGATTGCCATTAATAAATTCTTTAGAACCTATAAATTGTTTAAAGTATGGCGCAGCCTCCGGTTGAATTTTAAGAAATTCTATTCTTTGAACATCCGTAAAAATAAGATTACCGCCATCATTTGGCATATTGCCATATTTCATTGCAGGTACTTTACAAATTGGCTTAGGTCTTTTAACTACAATTTTGTCGGGTCCACAAACAAGATATGGGTTAATATTATTACATAAAATTAAATTGGGTTCACCTGTTATCGTAGAATAATCATAAAGAGCTTTATTTGTTTGATCGTAAGCTCCAAATCCTATTATCACAACGTGAACTGCTGCACTTCCTTTCGCCTCATTATTCCATTTGAATGGACGATGAGCAAAATGTATTTTAATTCCGTATTTAGACAGTAAATAATTCCAAAGTAATGGCACTTGTTCTCCCTGAGTAATAGAATTAGTTGATACAAATGCAACCAGAGTAGATGGATACTCT
>JBBPZF010000574.1:0-2550 GCA_038199105.1 Chitinophagales bacterium
GAACAAGATTGAGATGGCCATACAAATGGATAAGCCAAGATGAAATTTCGCAAGGGAGAAAACTTGCAAAAAAATATCTTCCGGAATTTTTCGAAAACAAATATTAAATCCTATAAAGTGAAGATAACGGGCATCAGTACACACATAGTAAGACAGTCATCAGAATTTTGGTATGCACCGAAAGCTGTATACGCCCTATTTTTATTTTCCTTTTACTACAATACAAACTGATGGAGGCATACAAGGATATCCAATGGAAGGATGCTTTGGTGCTTACATCACAGATTTTTTAGGAAGATCCACCGATGCAGGCCATCTCGGGAGAGATTTTGCTATGCTGGCTGGCATTGTATTGCTTGCATTATTTATCCAGATTTCCTTTTTAAGGCCGAAGGTTAATAATTTTGCTGATTGAGTTTTTACCAGGGATAAAGATCGTCTTACGTATATCTTAAAAACATAAAAGCCACCTCAATCGGTGGCTTTTATTATAATACTTAAAAAATAAATTAACTACATCCCATACTGTTCCCGCAGTTCAAACATTTGTAGCAAGTGCCGCTACGTATTGTTATGTGGCCACAGGTATTACAGGCTGGTGCATCACTCTGCATATTCTTAGCAGCAGCGTTCACAGCATCATATCCCGGGCTTGCCTTTTTGGGATTCTCTGAACGATATGTTTTATGCGATAGAGCTTTACCGTTAGTAGAACCAATCACCCTTACTTCGCTTAATTCCGGAATGCGATTTCCAATGGTTGGTGTGTTTTCATCCCACGGCTTATTGCCTAAATTTTCTACTTCTGGTTTGTCCAATACGTGAACAAGGTCATTTCTTCCCAGGTATTCATACGCCAGTGAGCGGAACATGAAATCGATTATGGAAGTAGTTGTCTTGATATTTGGATGATCAACCATTCCCGACGGCTCAAACCTGGTAAACACAAACTTTTCTACAAACTCTTCCAAAGGCACGCCATATTGCAAGCCTATTGAAATTGATATTGCAAAGCAGTTGAGCATACTACGCATGGTAGCGCCTTCCTTTGCCATGTCAATAAAGATTTCTCCTAATGTACCATCATTATATTCGCCGGTCCGCAGGAACAAAGCCTGTCCGTTTATTTTTGCTTTTTGCGTAAAGCCTCTTCTCTTAGCTGGTAAAGCCCTGCGTTCAACAATCATTGCCAGTTGTCGCTTCAATCCTGTATCAGCACTGCTTTGCACACGCTTGTTCATTTCTTCAAGAAGATCTTCAACCGTTAACTGGCTCATGTCAACTATACGTGGCTCAGAATTTAATTGTTCTTCGGAAGCAACCTTGTCATCAACTTTCTTCTTCTTCTTATCGCTTTTATTACTTAATGGCTGAGATAATTTGGAACCATCACGGTAAAGCGCACACGCTTTTAATCCCAATTGCCAGCTAAGTTTGTAAGCTTCTGCAATTTCTTCCAGCGTTCCTTCATTTGGCAGGTTAATCGTTTTGGAAATTGCGCCGCTGATAAAGGGTTGTGTTGCGGCCATCATACGAATGTGCCCACTATGGTGAATATATCTTTCACCCGATGCACCACATTTATTTGCGCAATCAAATACTGAAAGATGTTCATCTTTTAAATAGGGCGCTCCTTCAACAGTTCCGGTACCGCATATATAAATATTAGCTTCTTCAATTTCTTCATCAGAATAACCTAAGGATTCCAGCAGGCTCCATTCGAAATCATTATATTGATCAGGTGCAAATCCGAGGCGCTTCAGGCAATCCTCTCCAAGATTGAATGCATTGAATACAAATCCAATTTCAAAGGCTGAAGCCATCGCAGCTTCAAGTTTTTGTATATCGCTTCCGGTAAATCCCTTTTGTGCAAGAGATGCGGGATTGATATGAGGCGCGCCATTCAAAGTAGCATGGCCTTTTGCATAATTTACAATTTCTACTATTTCGCTTTCGCTGTATTTTAAATTTCTTAAAGCCTGTGGTACACTTTGGTTTATTATTTTAAAATATCCGCCACCGCTTAATTTTTTAAATTTCACCAAAGCAAAATCAGGTTCAACACCCGTAGTATCGCAATCCATCACAAGCCCGATAGTTCCTGTTGGTGCAATCACGGTTGTCTGTGCATTCCGGTATCCATATTTTTCTCCCATCATTACCGCATCATCCCAGGCTTTGGTAGCAGCTTTTAATAAATAATCAGGGCAATATTTTGCATTGATACCCTGCGGCTTTATTTCAATGCCTTCGTAGGCATCCATTGCATCGTAAGCTGCGGCACGGTGGTTACGCATTACACGAAGCATGTGATGTTTGTTCTCTTCATATTTGCTAAAGGGACCAAGATGAGCAGCAAGCTCGGCTGAAGTTTTATAAGATACGCCTGTCATGATAGCAGTAATAGCACCTGCAATTCCACGTGCTTTCTCGCTATCGTAAGCGATGCCACTTACCATAAGCATGCTTCCGAGGTTGGCAAATCCAAGTCCTAAGGTTCTGTAATCGTAACTAAGCTGTGCCACTTCCTTGCTCGGGAACTGCGCCATC
>JBBPZF010000575.1:0-2402 GCA_038199105.1 Chitinophagales bacterium
ATATTCCTTTATCTCGCAATCAGCAAGATTTATAAGTATTGATAAAAATATTTCTTCTATAACTATTACCGATAGCAATGGCAGAACAAGAAAGATGAATTTTTTAGAGAAAGAATCCAGATAAAATAATACAGATCTATCTTTTTTCGGAGACCGGGCAATTGATATTATAATTTTCTTTCGAAAATTTACTTCTATTACAGACCTAACGTTATGGCTTAAACGAAAATGATGAGCATTCATTTTCCATTTCGATACCAAATCATTTTCAGTCAATTCAAAAAAAAATGGCGGAAGAATCCGCCATACTTTGATTGCTTATGAGAAGTCTACCATTAGACAATCTTGTTTAACAACGATCCGGATTTTTTAATAACCGGGATTCTGTTTTATCGCGTTATTACTTTTTTTAATTTCATCATTAGGAATAGGAAACAGGTAATAATAATCCCCCTTCCATGAACTTCTTACTTCTGCTTCTGGAATTACGCCATACATAAAAGATAATTTACCCAGGAGGTCTCCTGGCTGTGCGCCTGTCCAATCCATCGTTACACTTGAAAGCCCTCGTATCGCAATATCAATATGGCCTGGAGCAACCTTCCAACGCATGATATCCCAAAAACGTGAGTCCTCCAGGTTTAATTCTATTGCTCTTTCATTCCTGTAATCTCTTACCAGGTTGGCCCCGGTGCTGGTGATATCAGGCATGTGGGTTGATTGCCGTTGCCTCACAAGATTGATATAGTCACGAGCTTTTGATTCATCACCCAGGGCAATCTGAATCTCAGCATAGTTGAGATCGAATTCAGCTAACCGCATAAAAACAACTGCCTGGCTGTAAACGTAATCGAAACTGGCCCGCGGCCCTGAAAAGTCCAATAGCTTTTTAAAAGTGTAACCGGTTTGTACCCGCCAATGAAAAGGCGTAAGCCCTTTAACCCAATATGTTTTTGAGTCTCTTCCAAAATCAAACAAGTCCTGTCCGTTATAAGGATCAACCTTGTTAGGATTTTGATAAGGCGCTGCATTATTTGGGTTCGGATTTGCATCTTCCCAATATTCATAAACTCTTGTTGTACTCTTTGCGCCGTCACTTATAGTAAAGGGGCCCGCTCCGGGATAAATGATCAGGCTTTTAAAACGCGGATCGCGATTTTTCCAAAAAAGTTGCGGATCATAACCGGAAGCCGGATTTACAGTTACCCCATCAGCGAGGTAAGGATATTCTCCATTAGTCATCTCAAACATATTCACATAAGTCTGGGTGGGCACAAGCCGCTGTCTCGCATCGAAGCCTGCCGGCCAATAATCGTAATTATATCCCCAATCGGGTATCCTGCTGTTGGCGGCGTTGCCTTTACCAAAAATTATCTCGTCGGTCTTTAGCGGGTTATAGAAAAGATCATCATAAGTTGCATGCAATGTAAAGCCTAAATCAAGCACTGCTTTGGTGGCTGCTTCTGCGGCTTGCCATTTGGATATATCGTTAGAAGGATTGTTCAACGGGCTTGCCATATACAGCAGCATCTTTGCTTTTAACGCCATAGCTGCGGCTTTGCTTATCTTTCCTGATTGGGGCGTAACGCCATCTAACATTGTTATCGCCATTTCACATTCACTTAAAACAAAGGCTGCACATTCAGCATAAGTATTTCTTGGAACATTAAAGCTTGAATCCTTAAGTGTAAAACTGCTGGTGATCAGAGGAACGCCACCGTAAGTACGAATCAATTCAAAATACATCCACGCACGAAGAAAATGAACTTCTCCTTTCATTGGGTCGAGCACGGCAGCGTCGATTGATGAAGTTGTTGTTTTTTCAAAAAACGTATTTGCTTTCCTTATATAACTATACTCTTCATTCCAGATATTTGTAAGGTCTGTTATATTATCCGGGGAAATATTTCCTTGCAGGTATTCCCGCATGCCGGCTGACCTGTCATGTGTTTCAGGTTGGTCTACGGCTACATCAGTGAGCCCTTCGTATCCGCCGGTGCCCGGGCTCCATGGTGGCCTAATACCATTGTAAATATTATAAACATAATTTTGAAGAAAGGAAGCATCTGCAAAAACAACATCTTCGGATAAAGAGTTTAACGGCCTTTTATCCAAAAAATTCTTTTTACAGGAACTAAACCATGCTATAAAGCTACCCAGTATAATCACAAGAACGGTCCTGGCCAGTTTATTATTTATCATTGAATATTTCATAATGTTTTTATTTAAAAAGTAAGATTGAGGCCAACATTCACGGTTTTCATATTAGGGTAAACCCCGCCATTTGAGCTTAAAAATTCAGGATCTCCAAAGCCATATTTATGAAGATTATTATAAAGCATAAATAAATTGTCGGCAGACACATAAAATCTTAATGAAGAAAGTTTAACCTTTGAAATTAA
>JBBPZF010000576.1:0-2645 GCA_038199105.1 Chitinophagales bacterium
TCCAATCCACCGCCAATATTTAATCCAAAATCAAACCGCTTAATTTTATCATAAGCAGCATCGTCCTGCTGAGATGTAAACGGATCATCATTACTGAATTTTATATTATTGCTGCTATTGGAAGTAATACCTAAAAATTTTGATTCTGATTTGGATTTACCTGCAATGCCCACGGCCGCGTACGGACCACCATGAATAAATAAATTGGTATTTTTTTCTAGTGGGAAGCGAAGAACCAGGTTCAGCGGCACTTCCAGGTACAATGGATTAAATGTTGTTTTCACATAATTGTCATTTGTACCGTTTGAGAAGTAAGTTTCTGCCTTAGCTCCGCGGCCTTCGAGTAACAAGCCGCTTTCCAGATCAATTACTTTTGACAGGCCAAACCTGCCAAGAAACCCAGCGTTAAATGTAGTGAGCAGGTTATTCTTTTCCGTGTTACCTGAAGCGGTTTTGGTGATGTTTGCAAGGTTTACGCCGCCCTGCACATATACCTGGGAATGAGCTTTGGTAAAAATTGCCAATGACATGGCAATGGCTAATAGTGTTTTTAGTGTTTTCATTTCTTGTGGTTTTAGTTTTCAAAATTAAGGTTGAGGTGATATTAACCGTGCTTGCAAATACGTTGCCGTAAATACGAATTAAGATATAGGGTAAGCAATTCAGTAACAAAATAAAGACAGCTTACAGGAATAGATTTAAGGTTAACAATAATTTTTTGGTGTGCGATTTACAAAAGAGTTTTAAAAACTTTTTCATTCACTTTAACCGGGTATTTTTTCTTCAGCGATTCTATCCATTCTTGTTCAAGGAAAGACTGGTAATCATTTATAACAAGACCTCTTGCATCTTCAAAGCTTCTTTGCTGATCCTGCGGATACAATTTTATAACCTGCGCAAAAACGGCAGTACCGTCGCCACTATTTACAACAGGTGCGGTTACAAGCCCCTGCGTAAAATTAGTTCTGTCTATAACCGGTATCTGGCTTAACTCATAACGTCCTGAATCAGCCTGTACCTCAGTGGAATTTTCGCTCATTACATCTTTCCAATAGCGCCCCTTTGCAATTTGCTCCATGGCATTTTTTGCAACAGATGCATTTGCGCAAGAATACAAAATAACATCAGCGCTGGCGCTCCATTTATAATTATTTTTATGTTGTTGATAATATTGGTGCAGGCCCACGCTATCTAACGATGCTTTTGACCAGATATTTCTTTCCATAATTTCAAAAAGCATATTTCCCTCTTTAAATTCTTCTACCTGGTATTTAAAATCGGGATTAAAATCCTGCAATCTTTTTCGATAATTTTCTGTGGCGGCAATGGCTACATAGTTTTGTAGAAGTACGGGATATGATGGCGCATCAGCCGCTTGCGAGCCTTCTTTTGTTCTCCTGACATATTGCAGCCAATCACTAATGGTTACCTTATTATTACTAAAAGAAAATAATACAGTTTTTTCATTGACGTTTCCGACCGCGATATTTTTATTTACCAATGCGAAGCTGTCAGTTATTTTCCATAATACAGCGTTGCTTACGGCGGTATTTTTTTTGTAACCGGTTTTAGCCAAAATTTCTTTTACAAATTTTTCTTTTGCAGTTTCAATGCGGCTATCATTCAGTACATCTTGTTTCAGGGCGTACATATAGGCGTCATTTTTATTTTCAGGTATGGGTGACCGTGAGATGCGTTTCAAAATGTGGTAGCCGAACTCTGTTTGAAAAGGCGCCGTTATTTCGCTGTCATGTTTTAAAGAGAAAGCAGCCATTTCGAAGCTTCCATCAAACTTGGCTACACCGAATTCGGGAATTACTCCCCCATTCATATAGGTCATTTTATCATCGCTGTATTTTTTAGCCATCTCGCTAAAGTCAGCGCCTGCTTGCAATGCTTTATACACAGAATCAGACAAGTGCTTCGCACGATCCCTCAATGCATTATTACCTGTCGGCACTGCGAATAATATTTGCGACACTTTTATCTTGCCAACGGCCGACCTTTCCTCTTCATTTTTAAAAATGTGCCAACCCTTTTTAGTGCGATAAGGCTTGCTTACTTCACCAGCTTTTAAACCATACACAATATTTTCAAACTCGTAAGGCAATGTAAAAACGGTGATAAAGCCAAGGTCGTTGCCCTGCACCGGGACGATGTCTTCTTTTATTTCTGCAAGAATGTCTTCATAATTTGTTTTATCTTTTTTTAATTCATTGTATGCTTCATTGATCGCTTTGTATGCTTTCATTGTATCAGCGGGTACCATCTTTGCGTCCACAGGCACATAAAAATGCAATACATGAATATCTTTTTTGCTGCGTCTATAAGCTTCGTCTGTTAATGCATTCACCTGCTTTTCATCTTTCAAATAACTGTCTTCAATTTGCTGTTTAAAATTATCAAGATCAGCCTCAAGAGATGGAAGTGTATCAAGCCGCATGTCTTTGGCAGCTTGTACTTTTAGTTTAAATTTTATGTACAAGTCCAGGTAATCTTTTAACGCCTGGTCTTTATTTTCTATAGTGGTTTTATTTTTGTTATAGGCTCTTAAGAATTCATCTTTGCTTACCGTATGGGTACGGTAAGTGAAAAGAGACTGGGAATATAAAAGGGAAGTGGATAAAAAAAATACAACAAGTAAA
>JBBPZF010000577.1:0-11307 GCA_038199105.1 Chitinophagales bacterium
CGTACTCAGCTTGCGGAAGCAGACATGGATTTTATTATTGCTGCTACCGATAGAAATATAATGATGGTAGAAGGACAGGCTAAGGAGTGCCAGGAAGAAGATTTAATCCAAGCAATCGAGCTCGGCCACAATGCAATCAAGTTGCAGGTAAAAGCCCAGCAGGAGCTTCGTGATAAAGTTGGTAACACAGCAAAACGCGATTATACAAAGCCTTACCGCAATGAAGAATTGAACGGAAAAATTACCGCCTTTGCAAAAGATAAATTATATGCAATAGCTTCTGCTGCATCTGCAAAAAATGACAGATCAGAAGCGTTTAAAGATCTCGTAAAAGAAATAGAAGTTTTCCTCGGCGAAGATTTACCTGATGAAGATAAGCCGTTGATCAAACATTATTTTGGAGAGCTTCAGTATGATGTGGTAAGAGATATGATCCTCAATGATAAAAAGCGGCTTGACGGCAGAGGCCTTGAAGATATAAGGCCGCTTACTATGGAAGTGGATTATCTTCCTTCGCCACATGGTTCTGCATTATTTACCAGGGGCGAAACACAATCTCTCACTACTGTTACATTAGGTACGCCGCTTGATGAGCTGCTGGTGGAAAGCGCCGCTACAAGTGATTATTCTAAATTTATTTTACATTATAATTTTCCTCCTTTTTCCACGGGCGAAGTAAAGATGATGAGAGGCGTTGGCCGCCGCGAAGTAGGGCACGGAAACCTTGCTATGCGCTCACTTAAGAAAGTAATGCCAGGCGGAGATTATCCATATACAGTAAGAATTGTGAGTGATATTCTTGAAAGCAACGGTTCTTCATCTATGGCTACAGTATGTGCCGGTTCGCTTGCCTTAATGGATGCAGGTGTTCCCATTAAAAAGCATGTGAGTGGTATTGCAATGGGCTTAATTTCAAAGCAGGAAAAATTTGCAGTGCTTTCTGATATTCTTGGTGATGAAGATCATCTTGGTGACATGGATTTTAAAGTGACCGGTACAAGAGAAGGAATTTGTGGTGTGCAAATGGATATAAAAGTTGATGGCCTTAGCATGGATATTATGAGGAAAGCGCTTGCACAGGCAAAGAATGGAAGGCTGCACATTTTAGAAGCAATGTATAACTGCCTTCCCGAACATAGAAGCGATGTGAAGCCACATGCTCCGCGTATGGAAAAATTGATCATTGACTCGGAATTTATCGGTGCCGTTATCGGACCCGGTGGAAAGATTATCCAGGAGATACAAAAAACTACAGGAGCTACGATAAACATTGCCGAAGTAGGTAAAACAGGTGAGGTAAGTATTTTCTCTGCAAACAAAGAAAGCCTGGACCAGGCTGTAGCATGGGTAAAAAGCATTGTTTCCGTTCCTGAAGTAGGAGATGTATTTGAAGGCACCGTAAAAGGAATAAAAGAGTTTGGCGCTTTTGTTGAATTTTTACCAGGAAAGCAGGGCCTTCTTCACATTTCGGAGATCATGTGGAAGCGGCTTGAAAATATGGAAGGTGTATTGAGTGAGGGCGATAAGGTGAAAGTAAAACTTATAGGGGTGGATCCTAAAACCGGTAAATTTAAACTTAGCAGAAAAGCTTTAATTCCTAAGCCGGAACAAAATTCATCTGCTCCGCAGCAACGATCAAACAGGGATTAAAATAAGTATTTAATAAATGCAACGCCTGTAGAAAACTGCAGGCTTTTTTTATGGAAAAATTTTTGAAAATTGAAATAGTAGTTCGCTCAGAAGAGGAGGCAGATATATACCTCGCAAGCCTGGCCGAAATTAACTTTTATGCCTTTGAGCAAAATGAAAAATATCTTATTGCCTACATTAAAGAAGAAAATTTTAACGAGAAACAATTTAGAAATATATTATCGGATGATGTTGTGTATAATCTAATATCAATTGAGAATAAAAACTGGAATGAAGAGTGGGAGCGTGGCTTTCAGCCGGTTTACATAAATGATTTTGCGGGAATCCGGGCATCTTTTCATAAACCATTGCAAAATATAAAACACGAGATTATCGTTACTCCTAAGATGAGTTTTGGGACTGGTCATCATGCAACCACACATTTGATGATTGAGCAAATGGAACAAATAAATTTTAAAGATAAAAGTGTACTTGACTTTGGAACCGGTACAGGAGTGTTGGCAATTCTTGCGGAAAAATTAGGCGCAACAGAAGTTACCGCAATTGACAATGACGAGTGGAGCATTAATAATGCAATTGAAAATGTTGAAATAAATAATTGCAGGAAAATCAAAGTTCAAAATAAGAGCACCTTGGACGATTTAAATGCGCAGGATATCATCCTTGCAAATATTAACTTGAATGTGCTGACTGCGAACGCTAAGAAAATTTCTTCAATAGCGGAACACCGGTCATTACTGCTTTTGAGCGGTTTTTTTGTTTAAAATGAAGCGGCTTTATTAAACACTTTTAGTGGACTTGACTTTGTAAAAAAGAAAGAAAAACGATTGGGAGGATGGAGTTCTTTACTGCTTTGTAAAGAATAAATTTTTTAAGAGAAATATAAATGTGTAGCATTTTTTTTATGTTATATTTGTCACTCCCCTGTTACCAGTATTTAAAATTATGAAAGAACTCCTACTAATTATAACCGCATATTTGATAGGGTCAATTCCTACCGCATTAATAGTAAGCAAAAAGTTTTTTGATATTGATATAAGAGAGTATGGAAGCGGCAATATGGGTGCAACAAATACTTTTAGGGTCTTAGGTCCAAAGTTTGGAACGATCGTAATGATCGGTGATATGCTTAAAGGAATTTTTGGTGTAGCGCTTTATAACCTTCTGCCATATTATCTTACAAACGAACTTGATCGTACCAACCTTATGATTGGCCTTGGATTAGCTGCCGTGGCGGGACACATTTATCCTATATGGGCGCAATTCAGGGGAGGCAAAGGAGTAGCAACTTTGTTTGGAATGCTTCTCGCCATACAGCCCATTGTAGCAGTTAGTTGTGTGGGAGTATTCCTGTTGGTTTTATTTCTTACAAGGTATGTGTCACTAAGTTCAATACTTGCAGGCATTGCTCTTCCCATTTGTGTTTTATGGATTTATAATGAAAAGGAGGTTTTTTACAGGGTTTTTGCGGTTGCGGTTGCAGCGTTAGTCATACTCACTCACCAGAAAAATATAAGCAGGCTTCTTAATGGTAGTGAAAATCGTGTGCCGATATTAAAATATCGTGATAGAAAAAAGTCCCGCAGAAAAGAAATAGAGAATTAGCCGCGCTTTATTTCCTTCAACCATTTACTTACGTTTTTACATCTTCTTCACAATGTGTGTTTTAAACTTGGTACGCCAATTGTTTATCCAAGCATAAAATTTATTATTATGAAAAACTTTTTTATACTTCTTATAAGTTTTAGTTTCTTTATTGCGGGATGCACAACAAACGCAATTACCGGTCGTAGTCAACTATCACTTGTATCGGAAGCTACGCTTCAACAGGAGGCGGTAACTCAATACCGATCGTTTCTTTCCGAAAATAAAGTAGTAAGCAGTTCTGTAAGTAAAGATGCTGAAATGGTAAAACGTGTTGGAAGCCGTATCGCTGCTGCTATCACAAAATATTATACCGCTAAAGGCGCATCTGCAGAGCTTGCGGGATATAACTGGGAATTTAACCTGATAGATAATAAAGAAGTAAATGCATGGTGTATGCCTGGTGGAAAAGTGGTTGTGTACACTGGTTTGCTTCCTGTAGCCCAAAACGAAGCTGCCCTGGCAATTGTTATGGGCCACGAAATTACCCACGCGGTTGCTCATCATGGACAAGAAAGGATGAGCCAGGCATTACTGGCGCAAGGAATAGGTATTGGAGGAGATTTGTTTACATCTGGCAACGCCGCAGCAAATAATATATTTAAAAGCATATATGCCCCTGGCGCCCAGATAGGCGTGTTGCTCCCTAACTCAAGGAACCAGGAGTACGAGGCAGATCACTACGGGCTTATTTTCGCAGCCATGGCAGGGTATAATCCAAGAGAGGCGATTCCTTTCTGGACAAGGATGGCAAATCTGAATCAAAATACTGCCAAGACACCTGAAATTTTAAGCGATCACCCGTTAGATTCAAAACGAATAGCTAAGTTACAAACCTATATGACCGAAGCTTTAAAATATTACCAGCCTGTAAATTCAAAATAGGCGAAAAAACTTCTTTTCGACTTTTAGCTCTCTTTATTAAAATGAAGGGGGTCATTAGCATAGGGCATATTTGAATTGGTTATAACTTATATTTTACGTACTTTTGCACCTGTCTTTCCGCATCCTTTATGTTTTATGCCAAACCCGAAGATAACGGAGATGTGGTTTTTTTAGGCATATTTTTTAACCTTAAAATTTTTCTTCGCTTATGTCCCAAACTTTGTTTGAAAAATTACAATTAGAGGATGAAAAAAATTTATTAATACAAGGGCTTCCTTCTACAATCGAAAAACAGTTTTCTAAGCTTTCATTTTCAAAAAATGTTACCCCGCTTTTAAAAACACGGAAGATAGATTTTGCGCTTGTGTTTGCTTTAAATTCCAAACAATTGTATAAAATTCTTTCTGAAGTATGCCCTGCATTACATGCTGAAAGCAAGTTGTGGGTAGCTTATCCAAAAGCTACTTCAAAAATTACCAGTGATTTAAACCGGGATTGTACCTGGAAATTTCTGACTGATCAGGGTTTTGAATCTGGTGAAAAGGTAGGATTGGATTATGTTTGGGGTGCATTGCGCTTTTCGAAAAGTGAATGCTATGAAAGTCTTGCGAGTTCAAGTACTTCAAATGGAATAAGATTAAAAAATACAGCCGGAAGAAAGATTGTTGAAGCTGTAGGTTATTAACGTTATTTTTAGATGGTTTACGGGTGATCTTCGAAATTGAGGATCACCTTTTTATTACTTTAAAATCACCATTCCCATTTCAGAAGTAATTTTTATCTCCATATTTTTTAAATGGTTATGGGTTTGAATCAGGAATATTTGTTTTTCTGAAGAGGTCGTATCTTCGAGTTCTTTTTCGTTAATACTAATAAGCTTTCTTATTTTTTTTAATTCCAGGTAACTGAGGCTGGAGACAACTTCACTTTTATAGTTATCTTCTCTTGTAGGCACCGGCATCTCATAATTTTTCATCCAACCCGGGCTTATATCATAAGGAAATTCAATAATTGAAACTACCATATTACTAATTTCAAGGTCATCGCTATATAGGAAGCTTTTTGCGGTGGGCTCAAGCTTTTCTTCATACCATATTTTATAAATGTTTATTATTTTTTGGAAAGCGGCGTTGCTAATCATTTCATCGTCCAATGCCTCATACAACAGGTAATCTGCAACCGTTTTGTCCGGCTCCCATTCTTTTAAACCAAACTCAAGTAAACACCTTACGACAGCCCTTTCATTGACTTCATCTTTGTTTAATAGTGAAAGAGCATCGTTGTCAACCTCAGTATCATCTATTGCATTTTGAGTTTGTTGAATATTGTTATCAGGAATAAATCGTTTTTCGCTTTTTGACAGCTTATCTCTTATATATTTATTTACAAGGGTATGAAGGCCAGCCTCATCAATCTTTAAAAGCTCCGAAGCTTTATGAATATAGTCCTGCTGTTTTGTAAAATCCTCAACTTTATTAATCTTCGCAATCGTTTCTGCAATACTATTTACTACCTCAGACTTTTTATTTGTGTCGTTGCCCGCTTCTTTTAAAGCATGCTCCAATTGGAACATGATAAAATCTTTTTTATTATCCCGGATAAAATTTAATAAGGCATTTGCGCCGTTCTTATTTATAAAACTATCAGGATCTTCTTCGTTGGGTAACACTACTAACTTTACATTAAGCCCTTCCTCAAGCGCAAGATCAATGCCGCGTAAAGCGGCTTTTATTCCTGCATTATCGCCATCATACAGAATAGTAAGGTTCTTTGTATTTTTCTTTATCAGCCTTAGTTGGTCTGGTGTTAGGGAGGTACCACCACTGGCAACTACATTTTCAATATCCGCCTGGTGCAGCGCTAATACATCAGTATAGCCTTCTACTAAAAGGCATTCATTTGCCTTGTCAATCGCCTGCCTCGCAAACCATAACCCGTATAAAATTTTGCTTTTTATATAAATTTCATTTTCCGGAGTATTAATATACTTTGGCGCCTTATCATTTTTCTTGATGAGCCTTGCTCCAAAGCCAGAAATTTTACCTGAATGATTGTGTATAGGAAAAATAATGCGACCACGATAATTATCCTGCAACCCATCCCCCCTTTCAACCGACAATCCTGATTTCTTTAGCAGTTCTTCATTAGATTTTGCGCTCACGGCCACCTGCGAAAATGTGTTTCTTGACGCAGGATTATACCCTATTTCAAATTTTTTGATGATCTCGTCCCTAAAGCCCCGTTCCTTTAAATATTCCAGGCCGACATCTAATCCCTCATCAGTGGTAAATAAGATTTCACTAAAAAATTTTTGAGCAAATTTGTTTACGATATAAAGGCTGTCGGCTATTTGCTGCTGCTCTTTATATTCAGGACTTGTTTCAGTCTCTTCAATTTGAACATTGTATTTTGCTGCAAGCCATTTTAATGCCTCCACATAGCTGTACTTTTCATGTTCCATCAAAAAGCCAATGCTATTACCACTACGGCCACAGCCAAAGCATTTGTATATTTCTTTAGCGGGAGAAACCGTAAATGATGGCGATTTTTCATTATGAAAAGGGCAAAGACCAATATAATTTTGGCCGCGCTTTTTAAGCTTAACGAAAGAACTTAGAATTTCAATGATGTCAATTCTACTTACGATTTGTTGTATGGTTTCAGGCGCTATCATTTTCCAGCCGCTGCTTTTTTCATTTATCTATCTAAAATTTAAATCCCTTAATTATTGAATAATCAGCCCACTTGTATCTAAATATTACAGGGAATTGACCCGTAGAAAAATATCTATACGGCTTCCCTTTCTTAGTTTAAATCAAGATAATAATTTATAAATTTATATAGCCGCTGAATTAAGAACAATTATGCCTACGAATAAGAGTATTACTGCCGTAATAACAATGATAGCAACAAATTTTTTTAAAGAGATTACTTTCATTTTATGCATTTTTTTATTAAAGTTGTGAATTCATTATTTTATAAGACCGCAAATTAAATTATAAAATTTTACCAGTTAAAACAATGCCGGATTTGAATTTTGATAGATTAATATTTTAAATCATGAAGACCTATCATGCAAAGCTTATTCAATCTGAAAGATAATGATGTGATAAAAGATCGCATTAAAAAATTGACACCCGGTTTAGTGCCTTTATGGGGTAAAATAAATGTAGCACAAATGCTCACCTTCAGCAACCATCTGAACCAATTTGGTGGGTAATCGTTTACCTGCGGCATTTTAATCCTATTAACGGGTCGCCGTTTCACTTTCTTATCTTTGCAGCTTAATTTTTATTATGATTACTAAAGAAGTATATATCATATCGGCTGTTCGTACCCCGATTGGGAGTTTTGGAGGTTCGCTTAAAGATATTCCTGCTCCAAAGTTAGGTGCTATAGCGATTAAGGGAGCAGTAGAAAAAGCAGGAATAAAACCCACGGACATAAATGAAGTTTATATGGGCTGTGTATTACAAGCTAATTTAGGACAAGCACCTGCGCGGCAGGCTGCAATACTCGCAGGCTTGCCCGAAAATGTTTGTTGTACTACCGTAAATAAGGTCTGCGCAAGCGGGATGAAAGCCATAATAAATGGCGCACAAAGCATCTTACTTGGTGATGCCAATGTTGTTGTTGCAGGTGGGATGGAAAACATGAGCAGTGCTCCGTTCTATGCGCCTTCTGTAAGATGGGGCAATAAATATGGTAATGCCCAGCTAATTGACGGTTTGGCCAAAGACGGGCTTACTGACGTTTATAAAGATTATGCAATGGGCAACGCAGCTGAGCTCTGTGCAAGGGAATGCAATATTAGCCGCAATCAACAGGATGAGTTTGCAATCGAAAGTTACAAGCGCAGCCAGGCTTCAATAAATAATGGAAAATTTGATGATGAAATAGTAGGTGTAGAAATTCCGCAGCGCAGGGGCGACCCGGTTATAATGCTGAAAGATGAGGAGCCATTTAATGTAAAATTTGACAAGATACCAGACTTGAAATCGCCCTTTGAAAAGGGTGGCAATGTAACGGCAGCAAATGCGAGCACTATAAATGACGGGGCTGCAGCAATTGTTTTAATGAGTAAAGAGAAAGCGGAAAAATTAGGCGTAAAACCATTAGCTAAAATAATCAGCTATGCTGATGCAGAACAAGCGCCGGAGTGGTTTACTACAACGCCGTCGCTTGCTTTACCTAAAGCCATCGAAAAGGCAGGGTTAACCATAGACCAGGTTGATTATTTTGAATTGAATGAAGCCTTTAGCGTAGTGGGAATTGTAAATACACAGAAGATGAAACTTAATCCCGCTAAAGTAAATGTAAATGGCGGCGCTGTAGCACTGGGCCATCCGCTGGGAGCAAGCGGCGCCCGTATAATTGTTACTTTAATTAATGTGTTGAAACAGAATAAAGGAAAAATTGGGGGCGCCGCAATTTGCAATGGTGGGGGAGGTGCCAGTTCTATAGTGATAGAATTAATGTAGTTGTCATTGATATTTGGGCCTGTTTTTTGCCTTAATTATATTTTGCTAATCATACACAATAAATAATTTAGCCGTGTGTTTATTCCCTGGAATAAAGCCTTTTAATATTAAAAACCGTAGCTAACCTATCGTAACATTGCATTCACCTCTCAAAAATTACTCATGAAAAAAATTTCACCTTTCATTTTCACAGCTTTTTTTCTTCTATGCTTTCAATTTATTTCTGCTCAACAATTAAATGAAAGTTTTGAAAGTAATACCTTTCCCCCGCCCGGATGGACGACCAGCAATGTATTTGGTGCTGCGGTTTGGCAAAGCTCAATAGATGAAGCGGATTCAGGAAGTAAATCTGCTTTTATCAACTATGAAAATGGCGCACAGGGAGAAGACTGGCTAAAAACTTCCCAGATTTTTTCTATTAAAAGCGGTGATAATGTTTCCTTTTGGCTAAAAAATCAATATACCAAACCATATCCGCCTGATAATATTGAGGTCTTAGTTTCAACAACCAATAATCAAAATTCCAGCTTTACCACAACGCTGGCAAATATTGATGTATCGACACTTCTAAGCGGCAATTGGGTTCAGTTTACTTATTCTCTTAATTCGTTTGTAGGGCAGAATATATATATTGCTTTTAGACATACTGATAATAATGGAAGTGGTGTTTTCCTTGATGATGTTACCGCAGGATCGCCGCTAACTAATGATGCCGCAAGCAGCGGGATTAATGTTACTCCCTCTGCAATCGTTACGCCAGGTACGAGTCTTACTATAGTGGACACAATTTTAAACGCCGGATCCAATACGCTGGCTGCCGGAATTCCTATAAAATACAATGTAAACAATGGACCGGTGTTAACTGTAGGAAGTACTACAGCATCAATTGCGGCGGGAGCTTCTACGCCTGTGTCTTTTTCTTATACCGCCCCTTCTGCCGGCATTTATACTATCAAAGTTTTTTCTGCATTAGCCGGAGATATTCATGGAGGAAATGATACAATAACTTATTCTCTAAATGTGCAATTGCCAATTATGGCTTTTCCTGTGTTTGAAGATTTCACGAATCCTACACGATGGACCTACAGTGGAACTGCGACGTGGGATATTACTACTGCCACTAACCCTGCCGGCAGTAACAATGATAATGTGGCAAGGGCAAGATTTTATATAAACAAAGCTGGCAAAGTATTTTATCTGCAATCTCCATTATTAAACTTTTCGGGTATTGCGAAGCCGATGGTTGATTTTTATGTTGCATACCGCAGGCATGTAAGTGAAAATGACAGGCTTGAAGTGGTAGTCTCACTTGATGGTGGAGTGACTTTTCAATCTGCGCCTTTGCTATATGATAAATCTTACACAACCGGTCTGCCTACACTCGGGTATGATTCTTCATTAATAGAATTTTTTCCATCAGCCGCCGGTGACTGGAGGCATGAAGCTGTGGATCTTTCAGCCTTTGCTAATCAACCTAACGTTCTTATAGCATTTAAAGCAACCTCGGCATTTGGGAATAATTTATATATAGATGATGTGAATATTATAAATCAAAATTCATCTTTATATTCTACCACTGCTATCACGACTTCAGGCCAGGTGGCTACAGGGCCATTTAATACTAAAGTAAAATTCAACACAATCGGCACTGCTGCAGGCGGTACTGTAAAATTCCAGGGGAACACCAGCATGCCGCCCACCGGTGGCTTTGCGGCCAATTCTACAGCGACTTCTAATGATGGCACAATATCATCGCCAAATTTTGTTTTTCCTCAATACCAAGCCATAACTTATACTGGCAATGATTCAACAAGGGCCAATTATGATATATCGTTAGACATAACAGGCATAACAGGTATCCAGAACGTTGATAAATTATATATCGTAAAAAGATCTGATCAAACAGGTCTTTGGATAGCATACCCTACCACCCGCTCAGGTAATATTTTAACCGCAACGGGTTTCAATAAATTCTCAGATTTCGGCATCGCCTATTATACCAGTACTTTACCGCTGACTTTAATCTCATTCAATGGCAAGGTTATTAATGGCAAGACTAATTTGACCTGGCAGACGAATAACGAAAAAAATATTATAGGTTTTGATATTGAACGATTGATGAATAATAATACCTGGACTAACGTGGGGTTTGTGCCATCAGCGGGCAGCGCGTCAACTGCTAATATTTATTCTTTTGATGATAATGCGCCTTTAAATGGAATTAATTATTACAGGTTAAAAATTACCGATGCAGACGGCAAATCTTCTTACTCAAGAATCATCAGTTTGGTAATAGAAAATGGTAGATATATTGTTTACCAAAACGTGCCTAATCCATTTACAAGCAGTACGACCATAAGGTATGATATTGCTGAAAGATCTTCTGTGAAAATAATAGTGTATAGTGTAGAGGGTTCACAGGTAAAGGTTTTGACGAACGAGACAAAGGATGCCGGATCATACGAGGTCAAATGGAATACTTCAAATATTTCGGCTGGAAATTATTTTTATAAAGTAATAATTGATGACAAGGTTATAACTAAGAAAATGTTGAAACTTTAGCCGAATGATATTTTTTAAATATAAAACCCATCGCCACGGTGGGGTTTGTATTTAACTACTTTACTAATATTTTACCACTATGGAG
>JBBPZF010000578.1:0-2986 GCA_038199105.1 Chitinophagales bacterium
GCATTGCATCTCTAACGGTATCGTTACCACGAAAAGAGAAAGAGACGTTACTTACGCCACCGCTTACCTTTGTTAGCGGCATTAATTTCTTTATCTCATGGGTGGCTTCTATAAAATCCACGCCATAATTATTATGCTCTTCTATACCTGTTGCAATAGCAAAAATGTTTGGGTCAAATATGATATCTTCAGGATGAAAGCCTGCAACGGTTGTAAGAATATTATAAGCCCGTTGGCAAATTTCCACTTTGCGCTCCTTAGTATCGGCCTGGCCTTTTTCATCAAAGGCCATTACAATTACTGAAGCGCCGTAACTTCTGCAAATAAATGCCTGCTCAATAAATTTTTCTTCTCCTTCCTTCATAGAGATAGAATTGACAATGCACTTTCCCTGGACACATTTTAAGCCTGCTTCGATAATGTTGAACTTAGAAGAATCAATCATTATGGGAATTTTAGCGATGTCTGGTTCGGCCTGCAGTAAGTTTAAAAAAGTAGTCATGGCAAGTTCACCATCAAGCAACGCATCATCCATATTTATATCGAGCACCTGTGCACCACTTTCTACTTGCTGCCGGGCCACAGATAATGCTTCTTCGTAGTTGCCTTCTCTTATTAGCCGGGCAAATTTCTTTGAGCCGGTTACGTTAGTGCGCTCGCCCACGTTTACAAAATTTGTTTCAGGGCGCACTACGAGCGGCTCAAGGCCTGAGAGACGAAGGAATGGTTGTATGTGTTTATTTTCTGACATCTTAATTGTTATCCTTTTTTGTATTAGCCCGAAAGCCAATTAGGTGTCGGGGCTTTTGTTCCTGTATTATTAATTTTTTCAAATACGCAAAAACTGTCTTTATTTCTTCGTCATGCTTTACCAAATGCTGCTCTATTTTTTCAATCTTCATCCACAGATCCTTGTTGTCCAAAATCAATTGTTTCATTTTAGTAAACATGCGAATGATTTGAATGTTAACCTGGATAGCGGTTTCAGAATTTAGCACACTTGAAAGCATCGTTACACCTTGTTATGTGAAGACGTTAGGAAGTTTTCTGATCCCACCCGAACTTGAAGTCGCAAATTGCGACTTCATATTTTGCCATTCATTGTCTGTTAGTTTAAACATGAAATCTTCAGGGAATCTTGAAAGGTTTCGTTTTACAGCTTCATTTAAGCGTTTGACTTCTACCCCATACATTTCCGCTAAATCCTTATCCAACATTACTTTCACTCCGCGGAATACATAAATTTTATCTACAATAGTTTCTTCCGACACTTTGATTATGGACAATTCTGATATTGGCATTTTTGACTTTTTTATTCGGAACCCATTCTTTAAGATCGCAATTAGCGACCTTAAAAAAACTATTTTATATTACTTCTTCCAATACAGGCAATCTCCTTGCCTCAAAATTCTTCACTTGTTTCGCAATATGCTTTATATGATCAGGCGTTGTGCCGCAGCACCCGCCTACTATATTTACAAAACCTTCTTTTGCCCACTCTTCTATGATATGCGCAGTCTCATGCGGCTGTTCGTCATATTCTCCAAAGGCATTTGGCAAACCGGCATTTGGATAAGCCGAGGTATAACAGCTTGCTATTTCACTAAGCTCTTCAATGTGGGGGCGCATTTCACTTGCACCAAGCGCACAATTCAAACCAATACTCAATGGATTTGCATGTGAAACGGAAATATAAAATGCTTCCAATGTTTGCCCGCTTAAAGTACGGCCACTTGCGTCAGTAATTGTTCCGCTAATCATTATAGGCAATTCCTGTTTTTTAGTATCCCTAAAATATTTCTTTATTGCATAAATAGCAGCCTTGGCATTAAGTGTATCAAAAATGGTTTCTACCAAAAGCAAATCAACACCGCCATCAACAAGTCCACGTATTTGTTCATAATAAGCGTTGGCAACTTCATCGAATGTTACTGCACGAAAGCCAGGATTATTTACATCTGGTGAAAGGCTTAATGTTTTATTGAGTGGGCCGATAGCTCCGGCAACAAAAGCGGCCTCCCCCAACCCCTCCTCCAAAGGAGTCCATTCGGACAGGGGAGGAGCTTTGCGAGACTTCTTAAAATTCGTAACGGCATTTTTCGCGCATTTAGTGGCGGCAACGTTAAGTTCGTAAGCCAATGTTTGCATATCATAATCGGCCTGGGCTATGCAGGTACTGCTGAATGTGTTGGTTTCGATTATATCTGCGCCTGCTTCGAGGTATTGCAAATGAATAGCCTCAATTATTTGCGGCTGGGTAATGCTCAGTAGATCATTATTACCCTTTACATCGGTATGCCAATCTTTAAAGCGATCACCGCGATAATCTTTTTCTTCCAGGTTATAGCGTTGTATCATTGTGCCCATGGCGCCATCTATGATAAGTATGCGTTCGTTAAGGGATTGCTGAATTGTTTTTTTCATTTATAAAAAATTAAATGTTTTTAATTGCTCATTGCGTTGTATTACTGATGCCCATAGATAAAATGTACAAGTGAGTCCTTCGATTCCTCAGGATAAATTACAACGAAGATGTCCAAAGCTGCTATAGCTTGTAACCAAAAAAACAAGATTGAACGGTAAACGAAATTTAAAATCTGTGTAGAGGTGCAGAATATTTTCGTTTATTAGTTCAGTTTTGAAGATGTGGCTTGGCCAACCTCGCAATTACAGGATGAACAATAAACAAATCCGCCTGTTTGCCGTGCAAAATTAGAGTAAGTGAATTAAAAAAAGAAATATCTCTTTGAAAGCGCTTTATGGCAAAGGCTCGTTCGGCATTACCAGGCTTTTTGCGACCTGTATAGGCGTTGCCTGTTCATCCCTCGCAGCCAACCTTTTAGCAAATCGCCCTATGGTAAGGCCTTGCACCAGAATGGAAAACAGCACGACTATATAAGTGATGGATACGAATAACTCTCCGTACATATACTTGGGGACAGACAATGCCAGCGCTACCGAAATACCGCCGCGCAAACCGCCCCAC
>JBBPZF010000579.1:0-2770 GCA_038199105.1 Chitinophagales bacterium
AGAGCAGAAGGCTTCAAAAATAGTTCACAAAAGCAAATAACACTCAAAGGATTTAATTAAATTTGCCGCCGGCTATTTTATCTCTTCTCCTGAAAGTTTACACTTATTGATTATTAATTTAAAAGCTGGCATATAGTTCAATTTTATTCTGAAAAAAGCAAGATTGGTCGGCAATGCTTAAAAAAAGCGTTGAGGTAATGCATTAAATATTTGCAGAAGTTTTACTTAATTTTAATATAGCGCTGCACTACCCCATAAACAATATATATTACTAACAATCGTTTTAAATAGCTGGAAAACATACACTGACCTTATCCTTTTAACTGATTTTTCTACCTTATGAGAATTTCTCAAATTATAAAAATTCTTCTCCTGGTGCTATTACCCTGCCTCGGGTTTGCGCAGTTTAGAAAATATTCTAATGAATTTCTGAATATCGGCGCAGGTGCCCGTGGCCTTGGAATGGGTGCGGCACAGGTAGCTTCGGTAAAGGATGGCACTGCCGGGTATTGGAACCCCGCCGCACTTACCGGAGTCCAGGATTATCCTTCGCTAAATTTTATGCACGCAAGTTATTTTGATAACATTGGAAAATATGATTATGGAAGCGTAGCGATACCGGTAAGCGATAATCGGAGAACGCTCGGCCTTTCTATTTTAAGATTTGCGGTCGACGACATTCCAAATACTTTATACCTCGTTGAGCCCGATGGAAGCATCAATTATGGAAATATCACGACCTTCTCTTCAGCAGACTATGCAGTTTTACTTTCATTTGCGCAAAAAATAAAAGATGAAGATGATCTTAAAATGAGTTTTGGTGGCAATGCCAAAATCATATACAGAAAGGTTGGCCACTTTGCCTCTGCCTGGGGCTTTGGCTTTGATGCCGGTTTTAAATTGCAAAAAAATAACTGGGCTCTGGGTGTTGTTGCGAAAGACCTTACCACTACCTTCAATGCATGGTCATTCACTTTTAGCGAGAAAGAAAAAGAAGTGCTTTACCTGACTAAGAATGATATTCCGGTAAAATCAACAGAGCTGACTGCCCCAAGAGTAACGATTGGTAATTCCTACAATTTTAAGTTCAGTTCTTCTGTAAACCTTTTAGCAGAAGCGGACCTTGACTTTACTTTCGATGGAAAAAGAAATACAGTTATCAGCGGAGATCCTGTGAGTATAGATCCTCACGCCGGCCTGGAATTATCTATAAAAGATGTCTTTTTTGTAAGAGGTGGCATTTATAATTTTCAAAAGGCTCTTGCCGATGGCGATACTACTAATCAAAAAAGAGTGTGGATCTACCAACCAAGCTTAGGGGCTGGTTTCAAAATAAAAAATGTAAGTATTGACTATGCTTTCTCTAACCTGGCTAACCAATCCAACCCGTTATATACTCATATTTTTTCTCTAAGATTTGATCTTAAAGGAAAAGAACAACACTAAGGTTTTAAATAACAAAAATGAAAAAACTATTATTACTTTCTTTCATCTTCATATCTGCCGCCGGGTTCTCACAACAATATGCCAATAGCTGGATCGATTATAGTAAAACCTATTATAAATTCAACGTAGGAAAAAACGGCTTGTTCCGCATTTCCCAATCAGCTTTGAATTCAATCTCAATAGGCAATACACCTGCAGAGCAATTTCAATTGTGGAGGAACGGCCGGGAAGTGACACTATATACATCTGTGCCGACCGGCCCTTTGGGAGCATCGGGGTATATAGAATTTTGGGGCCTTATGAATGATGGTAAAATAGATACCAAGCTCTACCGTGATTCTGATTACCAGCTAAGTGATCATTATAGTTTACAAACTGATACCTCTGCCTATTTTTTAACGGTAAATCCATCGGGAAATAATGCAAGGTTTACAAATTCGCCGAATGATGTGGCTAATAATACCCTACCCGCGGAGCCGTATTTTATGAATATAAAGGGCAACTATTATAAAAATCAAATTAATGTAGGGTATGGCTTACCGTTAGGAAGTTATGTTTACTCCTCTTCTTATGATATTGGCGAAGGATGGACAACCAATGATATTTTTCCCGGCTATGCTTTGTCTGCAAATATTGACAGCCTGAATCTTTATGCCGGCGGACCAAATGTCTCTTTTAAATTTGGAGTGGTGGGAAACGCATTAAACAATAGAAATATCCGCATAAAGTTTTTCAATACAATTATTGATGATGAACCGATGCCTTATTATAGCTATATCAAAAAACAAATAAATAGCATTCCCATCAGTAACCTGCTAAGCCCTGATTTTTTAGTAATTTCTTTCGAAGATATTTCAGCGGTTACTACAGACAGAATGGTTGTCTCCTTCGTTGAACTTACTTACCCCAGTAAATTTAATTTTAATAACAAGACTAATTTTTCTTTTGAGTTACCTGCGTCAGCGACTGGTAATTTTCTTGTGATTGATAATTTTAATTACGGATCTGCGGCGCCTGTTTTACTCGACATATCTTCTAATAAAAGATATGCGGGCGATATAACTTCTACGCCCGGTAAAGTAAAATTCGCATTACCCTCTTCATCAATTGCGCACAGGCAATTTATTTTGATGAGTGAAGATGCGTCAGCCGTAAATGCAATTAATAATTTTTCTACAAAAAACTTTACAGACTTCAGCGTTGCTGCCAACCAGGGCGATTATCTTATTATAAGCAATCCTCTTTTATATAATAACGGGTCGGGGGTGAATAATGTAGATCTCTATAAAACTTACAGGGCTTCGGTTGCAGGCGGAGGCTTTAA
>JBBPZF010000580.1:0-2004 GCA_038199105.1 Chitinophagales bacterium
ATAACCAATTTTTGAAAGAATTTTTTTGATCCACTTCTGATTCACGGGGTTATCTTCTGCTACCAATATATGCAATGGGTATTTTTCTGAAAAATTATCAGGAATAAGTTGTGTACTTCCGCTGCCGGCAACTGAATCGTGGCGCCTTATGCCAGTGAGAATACTATCAAACAACACATGCTGCTTCACGGGTTTGTTTATTACAGCGCTAAATATTGCAGCGTGCGGCTTATACTTCTCATCATTTATTGCGTTCAATAAGATGATGGGGGTTTTAGGATATTTGGTATTGATAAACTTTGAAAGCTCTATACCATCCATACCAGGCATCAATAGATCAGTAACTACGAGGTCAACAGATACCTGCGATAAAATTTCTATGGCGTGTTCGCCGGAAGAAGCTAATATTGGCAGAAATTTCCATTGCTCCATTTGCTTATTAAATAATGAAAGAGCCGTTGCATTGTCATCAACTATCAGGACCTGCTTTCCCTCAAGCCCGATCATCCTGCTTTTTGAATAATCCGGTGCAGATAGTTCTGAAGAAGTGGTAACAATAGTAAACCTGAAATCACTTCCTTTGCCGATCCGTTTCTCCATGGAAATATTTCCGCCCATTTCCTCTACTAATCTCTTGCAGATAACGAGGCCAAAGCCTTTGCTTATCGTCTTGTTTTTTGTCGAATAGTCCGCCGGTAAGGCACCGTTGAAAAGATGCTGCAATTTATTATCAGGTACACCGGTGCCGGTATCACTAACGGTAAAGCCTATCCTGAGTTCACCTTCGCCTTCATCTTCCCCAAGATTTACGCTCAGGACGATCTCACCCATTTGCGTAGCATTCACTGCATTTTCGAGAAGATTAATTAATATTTGCTGCAGGCGTTTATAGTCGCCCGTTATTTGCAGCGGAACATTTTGATCAATATGGTAAAGCAGCTCTGAGCTTGCGGCAGCAGCCTTTCCGGCCATAATACTCAGCACTTCTTCAATACAATTTCTCAGGTCAAATTTTTTATTGCCCAACCCGATACTTTCTGTATCAACTTTAGCAAAATCGAGCATATCGTTTATCAGGATCTCATTAATATTTGTAAGAAGTTTGGTACTGCAATCAAGTATTGTGGCGGCATATTCCCGCTGTTCAGTATTGAGTTCGGTCGCTGACATTAGTGTAGCCATGCCGATTACGCCATTCATCGGCGTGCGGATTTCATGGCTTAACAGCGAAAGCAGCTTGCCCTTTGCTTTAAAGGCAATATCCGCCTCACGCACCGCTTTAGATTCTTTTTCAGCGTACACATCTAACTGCTTATTCACGTCATCTAACTGACGAAGCAATTCCTGGTTTTGCCGCTTAACACCATTTATGCCCGCATAAAAATACCCACCTGCGATAAAAATCATTACAATTGAAGTAACTGTAAAAAACAACATAATTAAAAGTTAAATGGGTAAAAGATTTTGTTAGTTTGTTTAATGACGGGCAAGTGATTCATAGATTGTTGGTTTAGTCTTTTTATAATCCCATTCCCAATTTATACCGAGAACATAATTTCTGTTATTGTTAGTGGGGCTGAATGCATAAAATGGAAACGTCCAGCTTTTATAAGTAAGCCCCAGCATAAGGCCCGGCTCCCATTTACTTTTAGTCTCGAACGGATGGGTCAATTGCAAGGCAAGCCCTGAATAAAAGAAGCTCGTAAATTTATATCCCACTTCAGACCAATTAAAAAAGAAATCCTGCGATCTTTCATTCACCGAAAATGTGTATTGGGATTCTAACGAAAAAAATAAATTTTTAAACTCAATATCTATATTTGAACCAAGCGAGCCGCCATTCATTCTGCCCAACACCAGCCCTGCATAAGGCGTAAAAGAGCACGAAACCGGGTTATCATTTGAAAATGTTTTACCGGTAATAAAAGAAACCGTTTGCAATTCTTCATAATTATAACGCAATTCGCCAAACCAATTATGCCTGTTTTGATAATATAATTTTGG
>JBBPZF010000581.1:0-2838 GCA_038199105.1 Chitinophagales bacterium
CCGAACGAGGTATAATAGTTATAATTAGAAGCGAGCTGTCGTTTTTTGGTAAGAACTTCCTGCTCTGTTACATTGCCCTTCACCAGGTTTAACTGGTTGTGTACCACGCTCGCATTGAGGCGTACAAAAAAAGACAATCCACCCCCAATCCTGACATTTGTATTCGCATTAATACCCATAATGTTCAGGCTCCAGTCTCTGAAATAGTTGCGGTAAAAAATGCCACCATTAAAATTTCCCCATTTTTTGTTTAAAGTAATAGCTGCCGAAAATCTGTGGCCAAAAAGAGTTTCGCGGGTCTTATTGTAAATCGTTGTATCGTAGTAATCGCTGTGATTTACATCCACACCGTACCGTATCACAAAAAAGCGGCTGTTTACATCTTTATATTTAAATACATTGTATTCAACCGCGGGGCTGAAAAATACTTTAAACTTATAATTATCAAAAGTATTATTAGAGAAACTGGTTTGGTATCCATAGCTCCAATGGTCGCTGAACGACCGGACTAATGTATGATAAAGCCTGTAGTTATGATTCTTTACCCTATACCGGGTGGTGCTTGTATCGTTTACGTAGGTATAGACTGAATTTCGTAAATCCCCATTCAGGTAAAATTCTACTTTTAGTTTATCGGTAGTTCGGTTTGCAGACAAGTCTGTGCTGATAACGTTATTTTTATAATTATGGTCGGCATTTAACTGGCCGCTTGCGCCAACCCTGAATACCCAAAAATTCCATTTGTCGTGTGGATCGCTTTCGTATGGAGGTGGGGCATCCGATGTATCCTGCTTCATCAGCATTTTCACGCTGGATGCAAACGGGGTTTTAGCGATAAGCGGAGAGAAACCCAGCTTCAGATATTGTAAAATCGTTTCACGGGTTTCAGATTGCGTCGAATTAGCTATGACGTCAAAAAAAAGTGTGTCAGTGTAATTGTTATACTTATTTTGACCGTAAAAATTCATTTCATATTGCATGCCACCTCCGCCGGACTTTTGCCCGGTCAGCAATACATAAGCATCAGCAGATACCCTGTCTAATACAAAATCAACAATGGTTATCTCTGATTTAAAAAATGAGAAATCACAGTCAACCCTGCAATCAATATATACTTTTAGCTTTCCCTGCGGATTATTTTGAGCGTTTGTTATCGAAAAAATAAATACCGACATTACCAGGCCTGCAACTTTCAACATAAGCGAACTGATTACATTTTAGCTTTAAAAAAATTGAGTGGCAAACTTATGCCTAAACCACTGTTTTAAAAGACATTTTATTCATTCTCCCCCCAGGTTGCCGTAAAAACTCTAAAAAGGAAGCCATAGTTAGCCAACGGTAAAAAATTTAAATAATAAAAGAGCTGCTGTCCCCCTGCTATTTAGCAACTTTCAAATTAATATAACTCCCTCGCTAACCTTAGCAACTTTCAAATAAATAAAAATGCTGCTATCCTAAGTTTGCCACTGAAAGCTTCAGGCAACTATTTTCTTATTAACTGCATTATACTAATAACGCGTCAGTATAAAATATAAAGTGAAATGAAGTCAGTAAGTAACTATTGCCAGGTCCTATTCCTGTTCTTACTTTTTACAGTAAGTTTTTTTGTTGCAAAAGCACAGTACACAAAAGATTCGCTTTCCCAAAAGCTTGATGAATACTTGCTTTCAGCCAACAAGCTGGATAAATTTAACGGCTCGGCGCTTATTGCCGAGACGGGAAATATTATTTTACATAAAAGCTATGGCTATAAAAATGTAGAATCGCAATCATTAAATGATTCTAATTCTATTTTTCAAATTGGCTCAATCACCAAACAGTTTACAGCTACCGTTATATTAAAATTGCAGGAAGAAGGCAAGCTCTCAGTAAACGACAAACTCAGTAAATATTTTCCTGAGTTCGCTTACGCCGGTGAGATAACGCTGGAGAACTTATTGACCCATACTTCCGGTGTTTATAATTATACCAATGACATTGGTGAAGAAGATTCTGCTATTGTTTGCAATCCCATTGATAAGCAATTGTTTCTTGATATAGTTTTTAAAAAGCCGTTAGACTTTGCTCCAGGCACACAATTCAAATACGATAATTCAGGGTATTACCTGTTAGGGTTAATTATTGAAAAAATAACGGGAAAGTCTTATGAGGAAGAAGTTAGAAATATAATTTTTAACCCTTTGCAAATGACACATTCTTTTTTTGATTTCAGAAATGTGCAGGATACCAATAAGGCAGTGGGTTATAAAAAGCTAACGGAAAAAGAATACATGGTTGCACAGCGCTGGGATTCCACGGTAACCTATGCTGCAGGTGGTATTTTCAGTACTACCGGCGATATGTATAAATGGGCAAAAGCAGTTGCTAATAAAGAAATTCTATCAGCGACATCCTGGAAAGCTGCACTCACGCCGCACCTGGAGCACTATGGCTATGGCTGGGTCATTGATTCTATTTACGGAGAAAAATCTGTAGGGCATAGCGGGGGATTGCCTGGGTTCATGGCCGATTTTACATTTTACCCGGCTAAAGGTGTAACAATTATTTTACTGAATAATGAAGGAGATTATGGTGAAGGGCTTACCGTTATTAAAGCAAATCTTTCTGCTATTTTATTTCATAAACCTTACGAGCTTATGAGGGTTCATTCAGAAATAAAACTTGATGATACCATTTTAAAAAAATATGTCGGCGAGTATGCGTTTGATAAAAAACATCATGCTTTTGTTACCCTTGAAAACAACAGGCTTCAACTAGAAGCTCCTGCGGGTGGTTTGCCAAAATCTCCATTGTTTGCGCAGGATGAAATCAATTTTTATTTGAAAGTCATTGATGCAA
>JBBPZF010000582.1:0-3846 GCA_038199105.1 Chitinophagales bacterium
ACTCATTCCTGTAAACATGACTAATAGTTTTAGTTAAATATACTAAAAATATTAGTTTAAAACAAGTATTTTTCACTTCATCACGACCTATCCGCTTTATTCTAAAAATTTATTTGGGAACGCTATGGCGACTACCTGGAAAAGCTTGGCGGAGAAGAGTATAGAAAAAAAGTGTTAGACTATATAGCAAAAGAAGATTCGCCCAGGTCGTTGAATTTTCAATTAGACTTAATGAAAAGAGTTGGATTTAGTCAAACAGAAATTTTGCATAAAAATTTATGCTTTGCAGCGTATGTTGGAATTAAATAGCGACCGATAATTAATCCCATCTTCTCCAAGGGGTTCCTGGCCGGCCATCGAATGATTGATATTTTCTAAAATAATAAGTACTCTACAGGAAAAACAATGCAACATCGGCAACTCTACACAACCACCGCTTCTTTATTGTACCTGCTCCGGTATTCCAGTGGCGACATGCCCGTAATTTTTCTAAAGACTTCACGAAACGCTTTCACATCCGAATAGCCTACTTCATACATCACTTCATTGATGGTTTTGCGGCTGCTTTCAAATGCTTTTTTTGCTGATTCAATTTTTACGCGTTGCATATATTCAACAGGCGTGTTGCCGGTGGCTTTTATAAATCTCCGGTCGAAGTTTCTTCTGCCAACTGCAAATTGGGATGACATTTCTTCAACAGATATTTTTTCTTCAATATTGTTCTCAATAAATTTCTGGGCTTGCTGCACCATTTCATCTCCATGCTGTTTCTGCCCGGTAAAAATGCTGAAGGCTGATTGACTGTTCTGTCTAATTCAATCTGCAGTATTTTGGAGCAATAAATGGCTGTTGGCCTATCATAATATCTTTCTACGAGATAAATTACCAGGTTCAAAAAAGAGTATGCGCCGCCGTTAGTATAGATGCCGTTTTCATCGGTAATTAATTTATCCGCCTGTAAATTTACTTTTGGATACATCTCTCTAAAAGTATCACACAGCGACCAATGCGTAGAACAACTTCTGCCATCCAAAATGCCGGTAGCTGCTAAAATAAAAGCGCCGGAACACATACTGGCTATTTCGGCTCCAGCCTTATATTGCTGTACAATCCAATCGAGCATGGGCTGGTTACCACTTGTACCTTTTCCTGGCATCGCAGCTGGTATAATGATTAGGTTGGTCTTATTAATTGCTGAGATGTGAACATCAGTTTTTATGGCCACCAAACCCTTTACATATTCTTCCCTCCCCGATGTGCCGGCTACCACTAATTGGTGCTGTTGTTTATTGCCTTGCTTTTTCCAATAATTGTTGGCTTTTGTAAATACTTCCACTGTGCCTACTATACAGGCCACCGTTCCCAGGGCACTTTGCTCTTCAGGATATAAAATGGTGATATGCTTCATCGATTTTTTTTGGCAAAGGTATAAAACAACGATGTCCAAATCAACCCACCAAAATGTCTATTTTACCACCTGAATTTTATAATATTAGACAATACTTTTACTGCATTAATTTTAAACAACCTGACAAAAATATATCAGCCACTATACGACATAAAAAAAACAAGTATGAGTAATTACGAAAAATTTAAACAGTTGCATCATCAGCAAAACCCTTTGGTACTTGCCAATGCATGGAATGTAAAAAGTGCCCTGCTCATAGAAAAAGCAGGCTTTGAAGCAATAGGCACATCAAGCGGAGCTATTGCGGATTCATTGGGCTATGCAGATGGTGAAAAAATTCCATTTAGCGAGTTGCTATACATTGTACAAAGAATAAAAATAACCAATAACATGGCACGAATGATTGCAATTTACAAAACGCCAAAAGACATTGATGCTTTTGACAAGCACTATTTTGAAGTACATATTCCATTGGCAAAAAAACTTCCGGGACTAATAAAGTATGATGTTGGCAGAAACCCGGTTATTTCAACAACAGGACATTCAGATATTTATTGTATTGGCACTTTACACTTTGAAAGTTTAGAGGCAATTAAAACTGCCTTTGCCTCTCCACAAGGACAAGCATGTGCAGCAGACAGAAAAATTTTAGCACCTGGCAATGATGATGTTCAAATTTATTTGTTTGACACTATAGACGTTTGAAGAAAATTTACCGCCTGACAAAACAAAAAAATGAAAAAAACAATTTTACTATTAATAGCTGCATCTTTATTAATTACAAGCTTTACTGTTTCAAAACAAAAATCAAATAGCATGAATAATCAAAATTTTACCACAACCATCCTGGTTGATAAAACACCAACAGAAGCATTCAATGCCATTAAAAATTTCAGAGCCTGGTGGAGTGAAGATATTGAAGGCAATACTGACAAACTCAACGACACTTTTTTCTATCATTACAAAGATATTCACCTGAGTAAAATGAAACTGATCGAAATGATTCCTGGAAAAAAACTGGTGTACCAGATGATAGCAAATGAATTTAATTTTACCAAAGACAAAACTGAATGGGTGAACACGAAACTGGTTTTTGATATTTCTACTGAAGGGAAGCAAACGAAAGTAACATTCACACACGTGGGCCTGGTGCCTGAGTATGAATGCTACAATGTATGCCATGACGCATGGACAGGATTTATTCAAAAAAGCCTGAAGAACCTGATAAATACAGGCAAGGGAGAGCCTAATCCCAAAGGTGGTACCAACGAAATAAACGCCGAAAATATCAAAAAATGGAACCTCAAAAATTAAAAAATCAAACCGGCATCTTCCTCATTTATTCTTCCTCAATTCCTTAAGCGAATAAAAAGTATCTCTCCAGTAAATACCACCATTATACAAATTGGTAATAGTAGCCTTCAGTATAATGTACACCATTATGATGCCTGCATAAATACTTAGAAATGCGTACCACCATTTGCCATTTGAGCCGGGCATGTTTCCATAGAGTGTAAGTTGGAAGATAACCGTGCAAATCACAAATATCCTTGCCATATTATTTCCAAATATTAATACTAACGGGATGGGTAGTACGAAAAACAGCAATGTGCCCAAAGCTCCGCCAGCCGCCAGGAAAGCATTGTACTTAAACCCTGAGAAAATATTTTTCATTAAGCCATTAATAAATTCTTTCACGCTGGTGTACCATTCTACTTGTATTTCTTTTCTACCATAAAGAACATCAGCATTACCACCCGCAGCTTTAATGGAGGCTGCCAGTTTTAAATCATCATCAGGCCGCATGCCTATTGCCTTATGTGTACCGGCACGTTCATAAATCTCTCTTTTAACCAAATTAAAAGCGCCTACGCCCATGGAAGCTTTCGACGTTTTTATTTTTGCTGCCCATGGCCTTTGCAAGGCCGTAAGCATTATTACAAACGTCATTATAACACTGTTCAGCCTTGAGGATGGTGAAATAATGCCGGGCAAAATAGTCAAATGATCAAGATTATTTTTTACGCAATAATGTATTGCTTTTTTCAACACGTCTTTATGGTAAACAACATCTGCATCTGTAAAGAGCATATAGTCTTCATGCGAAGACGTACTGCCGGTATATAAGGCATGATTTTTACCCATCCATCCTTCAGGAAGCATATCAATATTTATGACCGACAGGTGATTGTATTGTGCCTGCATTTCTGAAAGTATTTGCCCGGTGTTATCCGTTGATCTGTCGTTAATCACTAACACTTTATAATTGTTGTAATCAAGATTGCAAACACTTGTCAGTGCTTCCTTCAAAGCATATTCCTCATTTCTTACCGCGACTATTATTGCTATAGATGGAGCCTGCATATCCGGGCCGGTTTCGATTGATGACAAGTGCTTTATTTTGCGCCCATTAATAATTAAGTAGAGCGCAAGAAAGC
>JBBPZF010000583.1:0-16822 GCA_038199105.1 Chitinophagales bacterium
AGATGAACAATACAGAAGAAGTTTTAAAAGACGTAGTAATAAAATTTGCAGGCGATAGCGGAGACGGAATGCAACTTACCGGAACGCAGTTTACAAATAACAGCGCATTAATGGGGCTGGACCTCGCAACTTTCCCTGATTTCCCGGCGGAGATAAGAGCGCCACAGGGAACCCTGCCGGGTGTGAGCGGATTTCAGTTAAGGTTTTCCAGCGACAGGATTTTTACCCCCGGCGACACGTGTGATGTATTGGTAGCTATGAATGCGGCTGCACTTAAAACCAATTTAAAAGAATTAAAAAAGAACGGAAAAATTATAGTAAACGTTGATGGTTTCGATGCAAAAAACCTCAGGCTTGCCAACTATCCCGATGGCGTGAATCCAATAGAGAATGACAGCCTCGAAGGATATGAAGTGATAAAAATGGATGTTACTAAAATTACCAGGGAGGCGTTGAAAGATTTTGAGATGAGCACGAAAGAGAAGGACCGTGCAAAAAATATGTTTGTCCTCGGCTTTCTTTATTGGATGTATAACAGGACTATGGATAATACAATCCGTTTTTTGACAGAAAAATTTTCTAAAAAACCGGAAATACTTGAGAGCAACATTAAGGTATTAAAAGCCGGATATAATTATGGTGATACCACCGAAACTTTCACCACCCGCTATTCGGTAGAAAAAGCTAAAATGCCTGCAGGCAATTATCGCAGCATCATGGGCAACCAGGCACTTGCTTATGGCTTAATTGCTGCTTCGCAAAAAAGTGGATTGCAATTATTCCTGGGTTCGTATCCAATAACCCCTGCGAGTGATATACTGCACGAGCTAAGCCGCCACAAATCTTTTGGTATAAAAACTTTCCAGGCCGAAGACGAAATTGCAGCTATCTCCTCTGCGATAGGCGCGGCGTATGGCGGAAGCCTTGGAGTTACCTCTACCAGCGGCCCGGGCATGGCGCTAAAGGCGGAAGCAATGGGACTTGCAGTAATGCTGGAAATTCCTCTGCTGATCTGCAATGTTCAAAGAGGGGGCCCTTCTACCGGGCTGCCTACTAAAACGGAACAAAGTGATTTACTGCAATCCTACTATGGCAGAAATGGTGAGTGCCCGATGCCGGTAATTTCTGCGTCTACACCCAGTGACTGTTTTGAAGCAGTGTATGAAGCTGTGCGCATTTCTGTTCAGCACATGACGCCGGTAATATTTTTAAGTGATGGCTACATTGCTAATGGTGCCGAGCCGTGGAAATATCCTGACGGCGATGACCTTTTGCCAATAGAGGTAAATTTTAAAACTGAGCTTGGGCATCATGAAGAGATTTTTCAACCGTACATGAGAGATGAAAAGATGGTGAGGCCGTGGGCTATTCCCGGCTATGCGGGGCTGGAACATAGAGTTGGCGGGCTTGAAAAACAAAACATAACCGGCAATGTTAGTTACGATCCGGATAACCATCAACTAATGGTAAAGCTGCGCCAGCAAAAAGTTGATAAGATTGCAGAGTACATTCCCGAACAAAAATTAGATAATGGACCGGAAGAAGGAAAACTCTTAATCATTGGCTGGGGAAGTACCTATGGTGCTATTAAAAGTGCCGTTGTTGATTTATTAGCCGAAGGCTATTCTGTTGCGCATGTGCATCTCCGTTATATAAGGCCATTCCCTAAAAACCTGGGCGATATTATCAAAAATTACGAGCATGTTTTAATTCCCGAACTTAACAACGGGCAGCTTATAAAAATTATCCGCGATCAATACTTAGTGGATGCGAAAGGATACAATAAAATAATGGGCGTTCCTTTTTCAAAGCATGAAATTGTAGATGAGATAAAGAAAATGTTGAAATAGTACTTATCTAATTTCTGCGGTCTCTTCCGAGCGTTAGTCCGAGTTTTATATTAAAAGTTATATAAGAGTCATTATTTTTTGGCCTTCCACGAATACCATTTGGATGTGCAGTGCTGGCGCCGGGTTTATGCCTGTCATTCAGGGCCAATGCCTGCTTGAGCTTTGTTGCTTGAAAATAATTTCCATACACAGAAGGATCAATATACCGGCCGCTCACATCATCCAGGTAATCGGTTTGCAGGTGTCTTGTCACCATTTCAGCCCTCAAATTAATTAATGGTGAAACATCGTACCGGGCTCCTATGCCCAGGGGAATACACATCTGGCTTAATTTATAAGGCTTCGAGTTAGGGTATTCAGCAAAACCTTCGCCCTCGGTACTTAGCGGCTGCAGATTTATATAATTGTTATTGAGCTTTGCTTGCGGGTTAAAGTGAAAATAGCCAATACCCACGAGCAGGTAAGGTGACACGGCCGGCGGGTAACGGTCTTCATTATAATTTCCGAAAATATAAAACGGATGAAACTCAGCTACCAAAGTGATTTCCGAAATTGAGCTCTTAAAACTTAAATTTCTTTCATAGCGCTCGTTAGTAGTTGCGGCAACCTTTTTTAAAATGCTGTCGTATGCATGAATCTGGCCAAAGGTGGCTTCAATCCTCAGCGCTATTTCATTTTTATAAACAGTGCTGAAAAACATACTTCCGCAAAACTGTGTATTCTTGAAATTGAAATCCTTTACACCATTTTTTCCAAGTCCTTTTCTTCCTCCAAGATCGGTAAAGGCATTCATAGCCCCGACAGATCCACCAACTTCATAGACAAAATCAGTCTCATAATATTTTCCATCGTAAAAATAATATTGAGCATTTGCCTGCCTGGCAAAGACAAAAAGGATTAACAAAAAAAGGAGTTTAATTTTCATAATAATGATTAGTTTGATAAGGTGCCGGAAAAGCGTGTTTAGTTTAGTGATAATAAAAATAAATACAATTTTTCAATCTTTAGATTTCAATAACCTACTATAATACTTACAAACGGGATTTATACCACATTCATTGCATTTTGGGTTACGTGCTACACAAATATAACGGCCATGCAATATCAACCAGTGATGCGCTTTGTAAATTAAATGCTCCGGTATATTTTTTACCAACTGCTTTTCTGTCTCCAACGGCGTTTTTGCATTGGTGGTTAAACCAATACGTGCGGAAACCCTGAAAACATGCGTGTCTACAGCCATATTAGGCTGCCTGTCAATAACAGAGGTAATTACATTCGCCGTTTTACGGCCTACTCCGGGAAGCAGCATTAATTCATCCACCGTCATCGGCACCTTGCCACCAAACTTTTCTACAATTATTTTAGCCATACCAATAAGGTGCTTTGTCTTATTATTTGGATAAGAAATACTCTTAATCAGCGGATACAATTCTCCCTCATTTGTTTCACTCAGGGCATACACATCGGGAAATTTTTCAAAAATTGCTGGAGTTGTTTCGTTTACCCGCTTATCTGTACATTGAGCAGAGAGTATTACTGCCACAAGTAGTTCGTAGGGAGCGGTGTATATCAATTCAGTTTCTGCATCAGGACTGTGGGATAAAAAATAATTTATCACATAGTTATAAAGCTCTTTTTTTTTCATAAAAAAAATCCCGCCTTGTGGGGCAGGACGAAAATAACTTTTTTAATTTTTTTAATGTGAATGCAAATGCTTTTCGTTTTTGCCGGCATACTGAAGGATTTTATCAATTGCTTCCGGCCTTGGAGACAAATTAGTTTCTTCAAGATTTTTTTTTGATAAAAGAAGCGCATTAAAAGTTTCCCTTAAATCTATGTCCGTTTCCAAAGCTTCCTGAATAAGCTCCGATTTCCTATCTGATGTCTCATTGTAGAGATATCTCACCAGATCATCCGGGGTTATGTGTGTCATATAAAAGTATTACATTAATAAAAAAATCTATCCTTTCCTAAAAACGAACCGGTTGTGAAAATATTGTTTATAAATTATTTAATTAAGGAAGAATCAGGAGTGATAATATAAAGATCTTCATTTTCTTTTTTCATCATATATTTTTCTCTCGCATATTTTTCCAAAGTTTCCGGATTTGTTTTTAATTGTCCCAATTCATGTTTTGTATCTGCTATAAGCTTATCCATCACTTTTTCGCTTTCCTGCAACTTATGCATTTCGTTTATTCTCTTTATCTGCAGCGAAAGATCGTTGTTATCAAAAAAAAGCATCCATATACAAAACGCTATTCCTGTAAGCAGGTATTTGTTAGTAAATATGTTTGCGAATTTCTTCATAATTTCTTTTTCAAATTGCAAGTCTGCTTATTAATTAAGAAAGCTTTAGCAATCCAGAACGCCCTATTTACCAAATTTAATTTTTCCCTTCGGAAAAACCGCACTTTCTCCCAACATTTCTTCGATACGTAACAATTGGTTGTATTTCGCGATGCGGTCTGTACGGCTTGCGGAACCGGTTTTAATCTGGCCGCAATTCAAAGCAACTGCCAGGTCTGCGATAGTAGTATCTTCCGTTTCCCCGCTTCTGTGACTCATTATCGTGTTATAGCCATTATTTTGCGCCAGCGAAACTGCATTTATAGTTTCTGTTAGTGACCCTATCTGGTTCACCTTCACGAGCAGTGCATTCGCTGTATCTTCATCAATACCTTTTTGCAGCCTTTTTACATTTGTTACAAAAAGATCATCGCCTACCAATTGAATTTTTTTACCGAGTTTCTCGGTCATCAATTTCCAGCCAGCCCAATCATCTTCAGCCATTCCATCTTCAATAGATATGATGGGATATTGTTTTACCCAGCTTTCCCAAAATTCAACCATTTTTTCGCTGCCTAGCTTTTTACCATCGCTTTTATGAAAGTGATATACTTTTTCTTTTGCCTCGTACATTTCACTCACCGCAGGGTCCATGGCTATTGCCACATGGCTGCCTGCTTTAAAACCTGCTTTCTCAATTGCGGTAAGTACGGTTTCAATTGCTTCTTCATTGCTTTGAATGTTCGGTGCGAAACCACCTTCATCACCAACATTGGTGCTATATCCTTTTTTCTTAAGTACCGATTTTAATGCATGAAAAATCTCGACGCCACATTGTAGCGCTTCGCTGAAAGATGAAGCTCCAATTGGCATTACCATAAATTCCTGGAAATCTATTTTATTATCAGCATGGGAGCCGCCATTCAAAATATTCATCATTGGTATAGGAAGAATTTTGGCGTTAGTACCACCCACATATCTATACAGAGGAAGATTGGCCTCAAGCGCAGCAGCCTTTGCAACAGCAAGGCTCACGGCAAGAATTGCGTTAGCGCCTAACTTGCTTTTATTTTCGGTGCCGTCAATGGCAAGCATCGCACTGTCTATACCTGTCTGGTCCGCAACATCCCAGCCGGTAAGCTTATCTGCAAGCAATGTATTTACGTTTTCAACAGCTTTCAACACACCTTTACCCAGATAAACTTTTTTATCTTCATCACGAAGCTCAACAGCTTCATGTACACCTGTACTGGCGCCCGAGGGAACTGCCGCTCTTCCGAGATAAGCATTTTCTGTAAGGACATCTACCTCTACTGTTGGGTTTCCGCGGCTGTCTAATATTTGACGTGCATGTATGTTTGCAATGTAACTCATGGTATTTTTTTAATTTTTAAGATTAATAAGCATGCTGCTTGTGAAATTTATTGATATTATATAGTGATTGAACTACGATAAAAACCCTCTCGTTATCTTCTCTCTTCCTTCCTATTTAATTTTATCACGCGCAAATCTACCAATTTTGAATCTCATCGAAAATTTCCGTGCGGATTTGCAACACTATATTTTTATTTTGCTTCTAAGGTGAATAAATGCAGGCAATTAAATTTAGAAGATAATTGACACGGCCTTCAGGTCGTGGAAGGAAGTAAAAAAATGTAAAGGGCTTTAGCCAAAAAGAATTTAAATAAATGGAATGACAGTTTAGTAAAACAATGAAATGAAATCAATTTGGCTAAAGCCAACTGCAACCACCATATATCCACGACCTAAAGGTCGTCGCAACTATCCGGGCCAACTGGATTTTTTCCAAGCACACATTTTAAAAATATTGGGTATCATAATCGACTTGGATATAGTGTGTCCTGCTATGTTCAATATATTTGTATTCTTTCATCGCTAAAACCTAAACAAAATGAAAAAACTATTTATCGTAATTCTTTTATTTTTTACACTGTTTAAAGCCAGCGCTGACGAGGGAATGTGGCTGCCGATGTTGCTTGGCCAGCAGGTGTATGATGATATGGTGAAGCACGGGCTTAAGCTTACGAAGGAACAGCTATACAGTATTAATAAGCCTTCTATAAAAGATGCGGTAGTAATTTTCGGAGGGGGATGTACCGGGGAAATTGTAAGTAACCAGGGCTTAATATTTACCAATCACCATTGTGGTTACGGCGTTATAGCGGGCTCCAGCACGGTTGAGCATAACTATCTTAAAGATGGATTTTATGCCTATTCCAAAGACCAGGAAATAAAATCAGATCTTACCATAACTTTTCTTGAACGCATTGTAGATGTCACGGATGAGGTGGAGAAGAGCTTGAAAGGCTTAAGTTATGCGGATAGAGCTAAAAAAACTGCTGACGTCTATAAAGCAATTGCAGATAAGGTACTGGATACCGTAAACTCAGTTATGGGACGGGTGTATAGTATGTTCAAGAGTAATCAATACATAATGTATGTGTATAAAATTTATAAAGATATACGCCTGGTGGGAGCTCCACCTGAAAGTGTAGGCAAATTTGGCGGTGATACTGATAACTGGGAATGGCCGAGGCACACAGGAGATTATTCTATCTTTAGGGTCTATGCTACCAAAGACGGAAAGCCGGCAAAATATAGCGCGGAAAATGTTCCATTAAAACCCAAATGGTTTCTTCCTGTTTCTTTAAAAGGTTATAAAGATGGTGATTATTCCATGATCTACGGATACCCCGGCGGTACTAACCGGTATGAAACCTCATACGGAATAAATCTGAAAAATGAAATAGACAATCCATCTCTTGTAAACCTCCGTGATGTACGCCTGAAGGCAATGCACGCTGAAATGATTAAAGACCCTGCGGTAAAGCTTAAGCTTGCAGAAAGCTATGCAGGTATTGCAAACTATTACAAATTTTATGATGGGGAAACAAAGCAGCTTGAAAAATACCATGTGTATGAAGCGAAGCAGAAGAACGAATCAAACTTTGCAACATGGGCAAGTAATAAAGATGAGTATAAAGACATCTTAACTGATTATCAAAAAAATTATGAAGCCTGGAAGCCCTATGCAAAAGAGCGGGTTTACGTGTTCGAGGGAATTTTAGGCTCGCCTTTGGCGGCTTATGCTTCTTCACTGATGGGGCTTGAGCGGGCATTGGTAGAAACCGGAAAAACACAGGCCGATGTAAGAAAAGCCGTAGAAGCAGCTGATGCATCAAGAAAGAAATTTTTAGAAAGTGAAGATCAGCCAAGCGATAGAAAGATAATGGCCACCACTGCAATGATGTACTATAATGATATTGATAAAAGCCAGCACCCTATTGACTTTTACCAGGGCATAAAAGATAAATTCGGCCCGCTAACGGATGAGGCTACTTACAAAGCCTGGGCTAATTCCGTATTCGATAATACGACGATACTTGACTCAGCAAAGTGGGCTGCTTTTACAGCTAAGCCTGATGCTATCGCTCTACAAAGTGATCCTGCCTTTGCTTATGCCACCGCCTTCGTAAAAAATTATACGCTTAAGTACAGTACGCTTTACAGTGATTTTGCCGGTAAAAACAATGAGCTGGGCAGGCTATATATGAAGGGCATTATGGAAATGAATCCTACAGCGGTTAAAAAAATGTATCCCGATGCTAACTTTAGTATGCGTGTAAGCTACGGTAATGTAAAGAGCTACAATCCGCGGGATGCTGTGCATTATGATTATGTAACGACCAGCAAAGGAATACTGGAAAAATACATACCGGGAGATTATGAATTTGATCTTCCTGCAAAAGAAATTGAACTATTAAAAAAGCGTGACTTTGGGCAGTACATTGATAAAAACCGCAACGACCTCGTAATTGATTTTATAACAACGAATGATATTACAGGCGGGAACTCCGGCTCACCGGTTATGGATGGTTACGGCAATCTTATCGGTCTTGCTTTTGATGGAAATTATGAAGCGCTTAGTCATAAGATCCAGTTTGATAAAGATCTTAACCGGACCATTTGTGTGGATATCCGTTACGTACTTTGGTGTATTGATAAGATGGGCAATGCGAAAAACATAATTGATGAGCTAAAACTTGTTAGGTAAGGTATGGAAGGTGTCAAGCTATTGAAATGGCCAGACACCTGAATATTTATAGTTGCGCTATTCAGTAATGGATAGCGCAATTTTTTTTCTCAACAAATTCTCTTCGCAGGCAACAATAAAAATAACCGATGCTAAATTTATACTTTTGATCAATGGCTTTGCAAAACTTTACTCCTGAACAGGCAATACCTAAAATAAAGCAATACTGCGATTACCAGGAGAGATGCCATGCGGAAGTCCGCGATAAACTATATTCCTATGGGCTTTATAAAAATGACGTAGAGCCGATTATCTCATTACTTATTAATGAAAATTATCTTAATGAAGAGCGCTTTGCGATAATGTATGCAGGCGGTAAATTTCGCATAAAGCAATGGGGTAAAATCAAAATAAAGCAGGCGCTTAAATTTAAGCAGGTAGGTGATTATTGTATAAAAAAAGCTTTAAAAGAAATTGATGATTTCTCTTATGAAAAAACTTTTGAAAAGCTTGCAGAACAAAAATTAAAAACGCTAAAAAGTGAAAAAAATATTTTTATCAAAAAGAGAAAGTTGCAGGATTATTTATTGCAGAAGGGATATGAGAGTGAGATGGTGAATAAAAAAGCAGCAGAGATTGGAGGGAATAAGGATCTTATTTTTCAACGTAAGAGCTTGAAGAGATCATAGATGATAGTATTTCACAAATCAGAAATTAAAATATTCCCTCGTATCGTTATATATCCTGTACGATTGCGCCGATCCATTTTTCATCATTGGGTAAAATGCCTTGCTCCATTTCATTGCCGAATAAGTTACAGAGTATCCTTCTAAAATATTCGTGGCGTGAAAAAGATAGGAAACTCCGGCTATCTGTAGTCATTCCGATGAAAGCGCTGATGATACCAATATTCGAAAGTGCATTTATTTGTTTTCCATTCCGGCCTTCTAATCAAAAAACCACCAGCCTGTGCCAAATCGAATTTTACCTTTTAGGCTGCCATCAAAGTTGCCAACCATTCCTGCAAACACTTGATTATTCGCCGGGTTATTATTGTAGATAATACCAAATATAATTATTAATTAGTCCATAAAAATATAACCCAATGTTCTGGTGCTTTCTTCTGCGCATTCAGGGTAATGATACCAGGGCTACCGAAAGTAAGAACATCAACTTCTTTTCTTCATCTGTTTTTGGGGTTTGCAACGTTTATGAAATAATTTATTTATATAAAATAGATTATTTATATAAAATAGAACCAACTAAAGCAATTTAACTCCTGTTAGTAACCAGGGTTCTGCGGAAACGAAGCCGCGCCTCCATCTGTAAGATCAATCTGGCTTTGTGGTATCGGCCTAAGCGCATGAAAGTCCATTATATTTGGCGCAGCATCTGCATTATACTGTTTTACCCTGCTTACCAATTTACCTGTACGCACCAAGTCAAACCAACGGAATTGCTCACCCAAAAGTTCCCTGGCTCTTTCATCCAAAATAAAATCAATGCTCAAATCTGCAGGTGTTATTTCCATCTGTAAAGCCATTCCGGGCCAGGCTGCTCTTCTGCGTACAGCATTTACATCATCCGCTGCTTCCTGCATATTGCCGAGGTACATGTTGGCCTCCGCGGCAATAAGATAAGTTTCGGCCAAACGGAAAGCCAGGAAATCCCTTGAACCTTCAAAGGTTGTTTTATCAGGACGAAGCGCATCTAAAAATTTAGTAAGAGAAGGAAATAATTTTAGGGTGTATTTGCTGGGCGTTATCACCTGGTAATTTTTACTGTCAATTACACTTTGAGGCAGTTCAACACCAGGTAGCCAGATGGCGGTGTCACCTATATTTAATGTGACACTCTTTCCGTTGATGGTATAAGTCCCTGGCTTGTTGCAATAAAATACACTCTTAAAGTTCTTGGCATATCTTGAATCAATAGTGCGATCCCATAAGCCTAACGTATAATCAGTAGGCTTGAAGCGCTTGAACGGCCGGCCGTTCGCCACATCACGTTGCATGCCTGGTTGCACATCATATTCCATAAGAAAAAACACATGCGCATTGTTGCCCGTGCTGTTGGTAAGAGGATCGCTGGTATATTGTACAGACCATATCACTTCGCTATTTATCTCTCCTGAACCCTGGTCAAATATCCTGGCATAATCAGGCAGCAGGCTAAAGCTATAATTGTTGATTACATTTTTAGCATATTCGGCAGCCTTTGCATAATCACCGGGATCTTTGGCGGATGAAGTGGCGCGGGTTAAATAAACCCTTGCAAGCAAATGTTCCGCCGCAGGCTTGGTAGCGCGGCCATAATCTGTTTTTTTAATGTCTGGCTCAAGGACTGGAATAGCGGATTCCAGGTCATCAATAATAGCCTTATAAACGTCTGCAACCGGCGCCCTGCTTGCAGCAGACGTCGCAGAAGTGTTTTCAGTTAAAGAGAGATCCACGGGGCCAAACATTTGTACGAGTATAAAATAATATTGCGCTCTTAAGAACTTCACTTCAGCCACCCGCTTATCTTTTAATACAGGATCCAAACCTGTTACCTTATCTGCCCTTCCAATTACGGCGTTAGCTGTATTAATGGCTTTGTAAAATTCATTCCATATTTCTGTTATTAGGCCGGTTCTTGCATCCAACTGTGCGGTATAATCGTTTACAAATTTCCAGCTTCCATCAGACCCGTGTGTGTAGGTATCTGTTCCAAAAACCGTTAAGGACATACCCCTTTCTGTGGCATAGAAATTACGAAGAGATGAGTAAACTGCTTTTACGCCATCTTCAAAACCCGCAGGTGAGGCGAAGTAAGCATCGTTTACCCCGGATACTAATTTTTCGTCCAATATCTTTTTACAGGAGATTGCAGTAAAAGCTAAAAAGCTAATTATTATAAAACTTATTTTTTTCATGTTAATGCGTTTGTGAGGTGTAGTAAAATTCATTCTTAAAATTTTGCATTAATACCGAATGTGAACAGGCTGCTGGCAGGTGTAACATTCCCGTTTAATTCGCGGTCGCCTTCGGGGTCTATGCCTTTATACTTGCTTCTGTAGGTTGCGAAAATAAATGGCTGTTGCGCATTCACATATACCCGCAAAGATTGCATCCCCATTTTAGCGGCTACATTCTTACTGAAATTATACCCAAGAGCAGCATTTCTTACTTTCACGAAAGTTGCATCGAAATAAGAAAGGGTTGATCCGTAAATCGGAAATTCCTGGTTCTGATTGGGCCGTGGAAAATCATTGGTAGGATTGTTTGGCGTCCAGTAATTAATGTCCAAATTATTATACCTGCCAAATAGAGTGTTATTGTCATCGTGAAAGCGGCTGCGTATTTTAGCACCTATACGGGCATATATAAAAAAAGAAAAATCAAATCCTTTAAACTCAAAGCGGTTTGTCATGCCACCCGACCATTTAGGCACATCACTGCCAAGTATGATCCTATCTGCCGAAGTAATTTTGCCATCGCCGTTTTGATCTTTCACTCTTATTTCGCCGGGCTTTTGTGAAAACGTAGCTGCCATGTCTTTATCGCTTGTTTGCCAAATACCTATTTTCTCATAATCATAATAAACAGTAAGCGGCTTTCCAATAAACCAGTTATTTCCTATGTCATCATTCTTCCCGTTGTACAATTCAACAATTTGTTCTTTATTGGTAAAAAAGTTAATATCAGTTGTCCACCTGAAACCGCTTTTGGTTCGTACATTGATCGTTGAAATGCTGGCTTCGAAACCCTGGTTGCGGGTGGCTCCTATGTTTTCTGTAATGCTTGTAAATCCGCCGGTAATAGGCAATTGCCTCGATAAAAGCAAATCTGTAGTATTGGTAACGTAGACATCAAAAGAACCATATACCCGGTTGCTGAATAAATTAAAATCAAGCCCGATGTTTGCTGTCGCTGATTTTTCCCATTTAAGATTCGGATTTGGAATTTCGTTGGGCCGGTAGCCAAAAGCGCCGGCACTGCCAAAAGCATAAGTAGTTCTGGAGAGTGAGCCCAGCGTTTGATAAGGCCGGATGGCCTGGTTGCCGGTTTTGCCATACCCTGCCCTTAACTTCAGGTTGCTGATAAATGCAACGGTACGCATAAAATTTTCACTGGAAATGTTCCATGCCACCGCAGCAGAGGGAAAGAAACTATACTTATTTCCTGGCGCCAGGCGTGAAGATCCATCAGTCCTCCCGGTTAATGTAAGCAGGTATTTTTCTTTAAAGCCATAATTAATCCGGCCCATAAAAGATTGCAAGCCCCACAAGGTAAGGTTACTGCCTACTCCTTCTACAACACTTGCTGCCCCTATATTATAAAAAGACTGAGGCTCCGCAGGAATACTATTGACACGGGCGTCATAATATTCATCCCTGTTTTGCTGAATAGAATGAAGCGCGGTAATATCCACAGAATGAATATTATTAAAATCCTTATTATAGTGCAATATATTTTCGAGTGTATAATTAAAATTGGAAAAATTCTGCGTCCTCGCTGTAGGATTTCCTCCACGCCTTGCATTGGTTTGGCTTCCTGTAAACTGGCCATACCGCTGGTTGGTAAAATCAGGGCCAAAGTTTACACGATAAGTGAGAGCCGGAGTAATTTTAACTTCACCATAAAGGCTGGTAAAAATCCTTATCCTTCTTGTTTCATCAACGATTGCTCCGGGTACAATCTCTGCAAGCGGATTGGTTCTTAAGCCATCTGTTGTCGGCAAAAATATAAGCTTACCGGTACTATCATAAGGCACGCCCAGTGGATTTTCCTGTAGAGCGCCACCAATTGGATTAAAATTTTCTCCATTTCGAATGCTGCTTGTCGCATAGGTGGATGTTCCAACTTTAATAAATCTATTGATCTGGTGATCTACGTTTACCCTGAAGGTATATCGGGTATAATCCTGGTTATAAATAACGCCTTTCTCATTAAATACATTTGCAGACATAAAAATTTGAGTTTTTTCCGAACCGCCGGAAACACTCACCTGGTGGCTCTGCTGAACGCCGGTGCGTGTTAGATATTTTTGATAATCTGTAGTTCTGCCGAGCGCTATAGATCTTAATTCAACCGGTTCAAATAATTTTTTATCAGCATCATCCGTAGCTACATCCGGATAGTTACCGGTAGCACGGCGTGATTCTCTCTTATATTCGGCAAATTGAGGGCCATCCATTACATCAATACGACCGAGCGTATTTTCAAATCCTATATAGCCATCGTAGCTCACAAGCGTTTTACTATTTCTGCCTCTTTTTGTGGTAACAATTATTACACCGTTGGCCCCTCTCGATCCATAGATGGCCGTGGCGGTGGCATCTTTTAAAATTTCCATAGATCCGATGTCCTGGGAGTTAATGTCTCCAATACCTCCCGTCAATGGAATACCATCCAACACATATAGCGGATCGTTGCCTGCATTAAAAGATCGTCGTCCTCTTATCACAACTTTTGGTTCAGCGCCAGGCTTATTATTAGAACTAACAACATCTACACCGGCGGCCCTGCCTTGAATAGCTTGTTGCAGATTTGTAATGGGCAGTTCTCCAATTTCTTTGGAACTGATAGAAGATATGGCGCCCGTCAACTGGCTTTTTCGCCGGGTTCCGTAACCAACTACCACCACATCCTGCAATCCCACTGTACTTTGCGAGAGTTGCAGATTCATTAAACCGCCATTTTTTATTTCTATTTCTTTTCTTTCAAACCCTATGGAGGTAAGGGTAAGAACGCCGCTGGAATTTGCAGGCGCTATAATATTGAACATTCCATTAGCATCAGTGGTAGTAGATACTTTGGTGCCTTTTACATTTACAGTAGCCCTGGCGATTGGCACACCGGAAGCATCGGTCACTTTTCCTGAAAGAGTTTGTTGTGCGTAAGACACTTGAAAAATAAAAAGCAATAAGATGCCGAGGTAGATTTTTTTTGGATACATAAGCGTAGAGTTGTTTTTAAAAAAAAGTATTCAAATACGTGTGATACAAGCAATGGTTTACAAAATAAGTAAACCGTATTAGCAACCGTTATTTATTGCAATGTACAATTTAAGAAAATTCATTATTCTTTTTTTGCAGTTTTTTTACGAAAACGAAGTAGTTTTTTTTGCGTAATTTTTCTATATTTTTTAGAAAGCCACCTGGCAATCTTTCCAAAATGCTTAGCCTTTTACCGGCCACATAATAAGCTATTTAATATGACAAAAGTTAATCTCAAAATGGTTTCTGAAAAATTAAATGTATCTGTATCTACGGTATCCAAAGCGCTCCGCAACAGCTATGAAATAGGAAATGAAACCAAGAGAAAAGTAATAGACACGGCACAGCAAATGGGTTACCGCCGAAATCCTTACGCGGGTTTTTTACGCAACCACAGAAGCAAAACCATCGCGGTTATAGTACCAGAGCTGGCCAATAATTTTTTCATTCAGGCCATTTGCGGGGCTGAATTGATAGCGCACGAGAAAGATCATCATGTGCTTATTTATATAACACATGACGACTGCAGCAAAGAAGAAAGTATTTTGAAAGATTTACAAAACGGACGGGTGGATGGCGTTATTATGTCATTGTCCGGTACTACTAAAACTTATAACCATATTACTGAACTGATTGGGGCTAACATACCCGTCGTTTTTTTCGACCGGATATGTTATGAAATTGAAACGGCAAAAGTGACTACAGATGACTTTACCAGCGGTTTTAACGCAACAGAGCACCTTATTAAAAACGGGTGCATGGATATCGCTTACCTTTCGTTATCTGAAAATCTTTCGATTGATAATAAGAGAACCCAGGGATATCTCGAAGCATTGAATAAGCATGGTATCCCAATAAACAAAACGAGGATTATTAAATGCAGCAATGAAGAAAAGAGCAATTATAAAAAGATCAGGCAATTACTAAAAAGTAACAGGAGGCCTGACGGAGTTTTTTCTTCGGTGGAAAAACTTGCCATTACCTCTTATGTGGTTTGCAAGGATCTAAACCTGAAAATTCCTGATGACCTCAAAATCATTTCTTTTTCAAATCTACGGACTGCGCCTTTGCTGGATCCACCGTTAACCTCAATAGTGCAGCCGGCTTTTGAAATGGGAAAGCAGGCGGCAACAATGCTTTTTAAGCACCTGGGAAAAAAGGTAATATTCATCCCGAATGAAAATGTCGTTTTAAAATCAGAATTGATAAAAAGAAATTCTACTGCCGGCAAGAGCAACCGAAAATGAATTAATAAATTTCGGCAATCTGCTAAACTAAAATTGATTTACACAGTATTAAGCTTTTTATTTCTTTTCATTCCAATAACTTTACGCCATGCCTTCTCTAACTATTACGCTTATTCAAACCCATCTTCATTGGGAAGATAAAAAGGCAAATCTTGAAATGCTTCAACAAAAAATTGAAAGTATAAAAGAAAAAACCGAAGTGGTTATTCTTCCCGAAATGTTCAGCACGGGCTTTAGTATGAACGCCAAAATGCTTGCAGAGAAAATGGATGGTGAGACGATCAGTTGGATGAAAAAAATTGTTGCGGAAAAAAAAATTATTTTAACCGGCAGCATTATTATAGAAGAAGAAAAAAAATATTATAACCGTCTCATCTGGATGCTGCCCAATGGTGAATACGGCTTTTATGATAAGCGCCACCTGTTTGCTTACGGAGACGAACACACGCATTACACGCCGGGCAATAAAAGATTAATTGCTTCTGTAAAAGGTTGGAAAATTAATCTACAGGTCTGTTACGATCTGCGGTTCCCTGTATGGGCAAGGCAAGGCGCAGAAAAGGAATATGATATTTTAATTTATGTTGCCAACTGGCCGGAGCAAAGAAGCGTTGCCTGGAACACTTTATTACAGGCCCGCGCTATAGAAAATCAATGTTATGTAGTTGGTGTAAACAGGGTAGGGGAAGATGGAAATGGCATCAATCATTCAGGCGATAGTATGATTGTAGATTCACTTGGTGAAATTTTATACCAGAAAAACAAGGAAGAAGACATATTTACTTATACTTTGAAAAAAGAAAAAATTGATGAAGCGAGGCAACGGTTTCCTTTTTGGAAAGGTGCCGATTCATTCATAATAAATTCCTGAAGATGATAAAAGTTTATAAAGCGAAAAGAGTTTTTACCGGCACAGAATGGCTTGAGGAAAAAGCTGTGCTCTGCGAAGATGGCTTTGTAAAAGAGATACATCCTCTTAATAGCTTGCCCGAAGGCCTACACGCTGAAGAGACTGGTGAAATACTTGCACCTGCATTTATTGATATACAAATTTACGGGGCTTCTTCAAAGTTGTTTTCGATGTATCCGACGAAAGAAACACTCGCAGTAATGAATGAATATTGCTGTGAGGGAGGCGCTTCTTTATTCTTACCAACCATCTCAACCAACACCACTGATGTTATAAAAAAAGGAATTGATGCTATAAAAGAATATTGGTCGAAAGACGGAAAAGGAGTTTTTGGTTTACATGTTGAAGGCCCGTGGATCAACAAGATAAAACGCGGGGCACACCTCGAACATCTAATTCATGAACCGTTAATCAATGAAGTAAAATCTTTACTTGAGTATGGAAAAGGAATTATAAAAATAATTACACTGGCCCCTGAAGTGTGCAGTG
>JBBPZF010000584.1:0-6753 GCA_038199105.1 Chitinophagales bacterium
ACGGGCGGTATCACGAGCAGGCAACAACTCAATGCCGCATAAAAAATATTTGCTTCTGTTACGAACTGGTAGACTTTAATGGTTAACGTTTGTACTTTTCCATATCCGATTACAGATGTTAATCCATACTCAAACCAGGCAATTAAAAACGATTGAAAAAAACAAATAAGCAACATTGGCTTCGCGAAAGGAATGATCACTTTTGAAAAGGTATCTCTTGCGGAACCGCCCATTGTTTTTACCAGAGCTTCATATTGCTGCAGCTCCCGGTTCCAGAAGCCGATGAAAAATATTACGCTGTATGGAAAAGCAATAATAAGGTTGGCGAGAATAACCCCGGCAATGTTGCCGGCAAGATCCATCTTTATAAAAAAGTATTTTAAGCAAACCGCTAAGATAACCGGCGATAAAATAAAAGGTAGGTAGGCCATCATCAGTAAAGTTTTTCTTTGCCGGTGATAAGCAATCAATTTACTTGCAAAAAAACCTGCCGTTGTTGCGAGGCAGGCTACTGATAAAGAAATAAAAAGTGTAAGCCATAGACTTTTGCCAATGCCATTGCCTTTTGAAAAAGCATCTTTCCAGTTATTAGCTGAAAAGCTTTGAGGCAAAAGGTTTGGGAATACCCAGTTGCGTGAGAATGATAAGAAGAATAAAATGATTATGGGCAAAATGCAGGCTGTTGCAATCAGAAATTTTGATATGGGTTTTGTATTAAATGTCATAAGATAATTTTTTTCTTCGCTTTAATACAATCAATAAAATAGTCAATACAATTATTGTATATAAAACAGCAATTGCATAGCCTTGCGGTATATCGAGTAAATCAAATTTTTGCAGCTTACGTACGGCCAATACAGAAACCATTTCCGGATTGGACCGACCTAATAAAATGGGAATCTCATAAGATCCAAAAATGAAAATGAAATAGAGTACAATGTTGGCAAAAGTTTTTTGCAGCAACATGGGAATAACGATTTTTTTTATCGCATGTCTTTTACTGGCACCAAGTGTCTGAGATAAGGCTACATAATCCTGCACCCTTTCTGTTTCCATCCTGCTGATGAAAAGCAACACGAAGAAGGGCGCACAAATAAATAAATTAGCCAATATAATTCCTATGCCAAACTTATCATTAATAAGATCAGGGAATGCATTGACTGAACGCGTGATTCCGGTGTTATAAAAAACCCGTGAGAGAATACCAGCTTTTGATAAAAACTGGAAAAAGAAAAATGCAGAAACCATTGCAGGAAATGCCAATGGCAAATAAATGATATAAGATGATTTTCCTTTTTTAAAAGCTTCGGTATGCCTCAATGAAACATACAAAGCAAACGCAACTGCTAAAGCAACTGTGACCAACGCTATTGCTGCGCTGTATAAAAATGAATAGATGATATCTCCTTCAAAGAAAACTTTTTTCCAGTGCTGTAATGTAAAGCCGGTGCTTACTGCACCTGTTAAACCAAAGCTATACAGTAAAGCATAGCCGATGCTTAACACCAATGGAATCACAGCAAAGAGCAACAAAGCTGCAATGGCTACTATGTTCCATCTTTTATTCATTAATTACTTTCTTTCTGAAATCATCGTACACCCGCAACATATATTCGGGCGCCAGTTCTTTAATAGACTTTGCCTGTATTTCCTGGTCGCTTAATCCATATTTTCTTTTGGGCAATGCATCAAATGCTTCCTGCCATTTTTTATCAAGCTTATCATAAGAGAGCACTGTGTGGCCGCCCCAATACGTGATGTCATTCTTTTTTATTTGCGCCTCTGGCGATATTAAAAAATTGCAGGCTACCATTGCTGCTTCTTTATTGGCAGAGCCTTTGGTGATGCCAATATAATTTACATTGTGTATCGCACCCGCCGAAAGGATGTAAGCTTTTGATGTTTTAGGGAACAGGCCTTCGCTTACTTTATTATCAATTTCTGCATCGTTAAAACTCATAGTAAAATCAAGCTCGCCATTGCTGAACATCTGCGCAACATTAGTGATGCTTGCAGGAAATGTTTCGCCGTTTTTCCAAAAATATTTTTTGTTTCTATTGATCCAATCCCAGAGTTGCGTGGAATATTTATTGTATTTCTCTTCATCAAATTTTCCATCTAAATTATTCAGTCCGCCAGCCAGTTCTACCAGCCATGTCTTTAATAAAGTCATTCCTGAAAAATCATTTGATAAGGTAAACCTTCCGGGATGCGCTTTCCAGTATGCTTCAAAATCCTGCATGGTCTTCGGCGGGCTTTGAATTTTCGCTGAGTCAACAATTAAATAATAAAAGGCTTCTCCCCACGGTGTTTCATAGCCATTCACTTCTTCCTGGAAATCATATTTAATTACGGGATTATTGTAATCAATGTATTTCGAATTAGGCAGCTTGTCAGTATAAGGGCCAAATAAAGCGTCTATCTGCCGCAATTGAAAAAACGTTTCACCGTTGATCCATACGAGGTCAATCTCGCTGGTAGATTTACCGGCCTCTTTCTCACCCATTAAGTTTGTTACTATTTCTTTTCCCTGGCCGGGTACAATATTGAGATTGATATTGTAACGGTTCTTCAATTCAGTTTTTAAATATTCATTCATGTATCGGTTTATCTTTTTTTCTCCCTGGAACATCATCATGGTTAGTGATGCGCCTTTTGCTTTGGTTTCTATTTGCTGCCATGATTCTTTACTGATATCGCCAGTTTTTGACGATGATGAAGATTCATTGCAGCTATAAAATAGAATTGCTGAAAACAGAATAATATAGAGATGATAATTTCTCATCAGAAATAATTAAAATAAATTTTTATGCCCTTTATTGCCACGGCTTTCAAGCCGTGGATCATATAGCCATCTATATCGGCTTCAGCCAAAATAATTTTGGCTAAAGCCGATATCATTTTTTTATTAATCCACGGCCTGAAGGCCGTGGCAATTTTATTACCTTCTTTACTTACATTATCCTTTTAAAAATAATAATTCATACCCAACTGAAACTGTCTTGGCGGTCCATAGCTGCGGCGTACAAGCAAACCGTTTGATGCGGGCCCATTTTGTATTTGATTACTGTTTAATGCATTGTTACTATAACCACTAAGGTTAGGCGTATTGAACACATTAAAACAATCTACCCGCAATTGCAACTTCGCTTCATTCTTAAAATGAAATGCATATTGTACAGCCGCATCAAAATTATTACTCCATGGCAAGCGGTCGCTGTTGCGGCTTTCACCAGGCTGGCGGTCATTGTTACCACTGTAGTTTGCGCTGTATGCACGCCCATCACCATTCAGGTCTGTTGATGTCAACGGAATACCATTTGAAGTAACTACACTTCCATTATTATAACTCTGCACCGCCGTACCATCAGGCACACGATTGATCGGAAGCCCGCTTTGGATCAATGCGTTCAAACTTATACTCCAGCCTTTTGAGGGGAAATAATAATACGTTGCGTTGATAATATGTGTGCGATCATTGTTAGTTGGCCCCCATTCTCCATCCCAGTTATTACTGTCCTGCGCTTTGAAATTTATGCCCTCTGTATTAGCCCTTGCAAAGCCAAGTGTATAAGTCAAACGATAAGCATATTTATCCGTTCCCTGGTCTTTTTGGTAGTTTAAGCTAAAGCCAATGTAACGGCTGCGGCCCTTACTTTCACTCACACTAACGGTACGGGCTATCCCACGAAGAGTATCGCCGTTATATACAGTATATTTTCCTTGTGCATCGGTATAGATGGGCGTAGTGCGTGTGCTGTCTGCTGAAGCTACAGGCCGTGCAGTGATATGCTTTGGATCTATTGTATAAGAGTAAGGTGCTGGTGCATTCAAATCAGCAAGGCGAAACAAATTATGTACATCCACCAGCATCAGGTCAGCATAAAATAATTTATCACTGGAAATTTGTTTTTGAAAACCGATAGACGCCTGGTGAGAATAAGGATTCTGCCATCCTTCAGGGTTTAATATTCTTAATTCATTTGCAAATTGTTTTTCACGATTTCCCTGCAATTCTTTTGAGGAGGGCGCATTCAAATAGGAAACATTGCTAAGGCTCGCCTTTAAATTTCCATCACGTACAAGATCATTAATATTTGCATTTGCCGGAATTTTTCCTGCAGCCTGTAAAGCCATTACTTGCTCTTTATAATCGGCAGAGTTGGAAGTAAATTGTATGGCATCACTGTAGATAGTGTACAATATTTTATCATAATAAATACCATAGCCACCACGCACCACGGTGCTTTCATTCAGTTTATAATTAAAGCTTACCCTTGGGCCGAAGTTGTTATAATCACCTTTATCACCACCGCTCTTAGAAAGGTTATCATAATCGTAACGCAGCCCCAGTGTGATGTTTAGCCTGCTGTTCACGACCCACAAATCTTCAAGATAAGCATAGGGGCGGTTTTGAACTTTACCAAAAGAAGATGGCCGCAATTCAACATCTACATTTTTTACAAACACATCGGAAGGAATATCTGTGTAGCTTAAATCACGACCAAGCCCCTTCGCTTTCAAAGCATCCAATTGTGCCTGCGTTAATTTTACTATATAGTCTCCATTTGGATTTCCACCACCGACTAACGATTGATCAGAGCTGATGATACCCAGACCAATTTTGAAAGTATGGTTGTTCCTGTAGAAGGTAAACTTCTGCGCTACCTGCGTTGTTTTTTCTTTATCAATATATTGAGATCCGGGACTTCCAAGCCTTGCTATGGTTTTTTCAGTTGGGCTTAGCACCGTAACCGTTGGCAAACCTTCATTCATAGGGCGATAATAATTCCATAAATAAGTAGAATATTGAATGTCTGTTTCAGATGCAAACCTGCTGCCCGTGTAAGAATTAGTTAAGACCACTAAAGTTCCATTCCGATCCTGCGTGAGACCCTGTTGCGGAAAAATAAGATCACCATCAACGCCACCACCCGGCTTTTCAATATTTACATATCCTTTATTTACCCGCAAACTTGTTTTGAATTTGCTGGTCCAGAACTGATCAATTTTTCCACTCAATAAAGTAAGATTATTTTTTCCCCGCACGCTTGATGCAATACCAAGGTCAGGAGAAATTAAAGCGTAATCTTTTGTATCAAAAGTTTGCTCTGCATCTATAAAATAAAACGTTTTATTTTTTACGATTGGGCCACCAACATCAAAGCCAAATTGCTGGCGCTGAAAACCATCCTTCACAGGGTTGCCGGTCAGGTCGCGGGTTGAGTAGTGTGGTGTACCGTCGGTTAATTTTCCTGGCCTTGTTAGATAAAAAACTTCGCCTGTAGTATTGTTGCTGCCGCTTTTGGTAGTCACGTTTATGATGCCGTTATAACTTCCGCCATATTCTACAGAATAATTATTGGTGAGTACATTTATATTTTTTGTGAAGCCGATCGGCATTGGAAATTTTGGCTGGTTCAAAGCGGCTTCCACATTTTCTAAACCATCAATCAAATAGATAGAAGACTGCGTACCGAAACCGTTAATGGTAATATTATTTCCTTCGGTGAAGGTTGCTGTGGCCTGGGCAACATTTGGTAAGCGATACAAAGCCCTTGAAATATCGCGGCCTTCAACAGGTAACACACGAAGCTCTTTCGCAGTAAGCTCTGATGATACTTCTGCATTAATGGTGTTAAGCTTCGCAAAAGATTTGGAGGGAATAATTACTTCGCCAAGTGTCGCAGTTTTTTTAGAAGCAAGCGCTAAGGAAACGGTCCTGATATAATCTGAGCGAAGTTCAACATTGGTAGCTTCTGCATCAGCAAATGCTTCAGTGCCCCCGGCGGTAATTGTGTAGTTGCTATTTAAAGAAAGGCCTTTAAAAATGACCTGGCCTTTTTCATTGCTGGTTGCAGAATCAGCGTAGCCAATACCGCTATTGGTGATGGTTACATTAATTCCTTTTAAAGGTTTTTGATCTAAGAGTGAGGTAACATTTACATGCAATTCACTTTGGGCAAAGGATACAATGGTAAGGGCAATACATATAAATAAAAGTGTAAGTTTTTTCATATAGAAAAAAGATTAAATGGTTGTAAGAAAGAAGGTGTAAATAGATAAGAAGGGAATTAAAAAACGGGAGGGCCTCTCAAACTTTCTTTAGCAGGAACCGGTTGGAGGCGTAGCGACATACAAGTATTTGGGATAAAATCCCAGAACGAAGCTATTATACCGGTAACGATTACACGAAAAGAATCAATATAGGAAAGATAAGAAAGTGATGTAACGAGATCAGAATAACTGTTTATATCATTCAAACATGGAAAGAAGTACGTGGATGAATTTTTTTCTTCAGCATATTGAATCATATTTTCGAATACTGCCGAAGTTTGCCAGTTGATTTTTTCAAATAAACTTTTTTCAAAATGCTGCCGGCTTATACCGATAAGATAAACGCCGCCTTTCGCCGTAGGCGCAAGCAGTACATCATTTTTATTTAGCTTAATAGCAGCTTCCTTAATTAATCCGGCGGATAATGAAGGACAGTCATTGCCAATTACAATAATTTTATCAAAGCCCTTTTCAAATACATCGCACATTGCATTTGCCAGGCGCTCGCCAAAGCAATTCCCATGTTGCAGTTGTTCATCAAAAAGAAAAAAAGGAAGTTTAGTTTGAAGTGCTATTCGTGTAGAGCGATCAACTAGCGCCTGTGCTATTTTTTTATTGCAGTTTTTAATACGCTTATTCAAAAAAGTTTTGTGCAAACTTTCCTGCCCCGCCGAGTGGCTAAAAAGTAAAAGCGCT
>JBBPZF010000585.1:0-2955 GCA_038199105.1 Chitinophagales bacterium
TTAATCCTCCACGCGGCATGGCTGGTTCAGACTTTCGTCCATTGACCAATATTCCTTACTGCTGCCTCCCGTAGGAGTCGGGCCCGTGTCTCAGTGCCCGTGTGACTGGTCGTGCTCTCACACCAGTTACTGATCGCAGACTTGGTGAGCCGTTACCTCACCAACTATCTAATCAGGCGCACGCCCATCTTTAACCGCCCGAAGACTATAATATTAATAAGATGCCTTATCAATATGTTACGGAGTATTAATCCCTCTTTCGAGGGGCTATTCTCCAGTTAAAGGAAGGTTGCGTACGTGTTCCGCACCCGTTTGCCGGTCGCCACCCAGTATTGCTACCTGTGCTGCCCCTCGACTTGCATGTATTAAGCCTGCCGCTAGCGTTCATCCTGAGCCAGGATCAAACTCTCCATTGTAAATGTTGTTTGATCTGACTATAAATTTTCTCATCGAAAATCAACGTCAAAATTCTAATTTGTTACGCTAAACTTTACCTTGTAGTCCCGATATAAATTTCAATCGGAACTGTGCTGTTACTTCCAAACTTTCAAAGATCTTTTGGCCTTTTTTTGACCACCCATTTTTATTTGGGAGTGCAAAAGTAAGTGCCTTTATTTTCACCACCAAATTTTTCTTAAAAACTTTTAAAATTTATTGTGTGGGATTTGTATTTTTTTTGAAGAACTATTGCCTTTTTTCAAAAGCGGATTGCAAAGATAGTACGCTATTGCCTATTGTTCCAAAATTATTTGAAAGATATTTCGTTAACATATCGCAAAGCTGCACTATCACTGCATTATAATTTATTTTATTTTTTCTGTAAATCAAAAAAAGGACAAGGAGAAGATATTTTTTTAAAAGATTTATTTGTATTGAATTCCTATTAAAAAAAGTCCCTGTGGTGGAACAGAAAAATCTGCCATTGCACAGTTTTTACTTTTTATAATATCTGATAAGGATTCAAGTGTAATTTTTCCAGTACCTATTTTAAGCATTGTTCCCACGAGCCCACGAACCATTCCCCTTAAAAAACGATTGCCTGCTATATTGTAAATTATTAGATCATCTTCTATATACCATTCACTTTTATAGATGGTGCATAGGAAATTATTTACCTGTGTATTCCTTTTTGAAAAGGAGGTAAAATCCTCGTTTTTTAAAATAAGCGAAGCTGCTTCCTGTAATTTATCCAGGCTAATAATATATGGATAAAAGTAAGCTGTGTCTTTATAAAAGGGATTTTTATGCTGATAGATTTGATATTTATATTCTCTATGTAAAGCATCAAAACGTGCATGTGCGTTTTGATCTACGTGGGTTATTTTTTTTATCACGATATCCCACGGTAAAATCGAATTCAACGAATATAATGAGTGTGTGAGGCTCTCGCAAGCTTTTGCAACGTCTTCAGTTTTGTAGAGCAATTCTTCGTTGGTGTCGAAATGAAAAAAATTTTGTAGAGCATGTACACCGGCATCTGTACGAGATGCACCTGTAAGTTCGAATGGCTGACGAAAACAAATACTTAATGCTTTCTCAACTTCGGATTGTATGGTGACTGCATTCTGCTGGATCTGGAAACCTGAATATCTTCTGCCATTGTAAGCGACTTCTATAAAATATCTTGGCATTATTACAGCAAATTATTTATGGATCATCGCCTTAAACCTGTTTACATAATAAGGATCGCTGAGCTGACCTTGTAATTTATAATATTGATCAGAATCAGAAGTGTATGCGTAAGCGGCATCAAAGAAGCGGTATTTGCCTTCATCAGTTAGAAATAAAAATGAAAGATTTTTTATTTGCTGTGTGCTAAAACACCTGGAACGAAATCCCTTGTTCGCTTCCTTTAACATATTATCGTCATTGTTTTCACCGGCTATTTTTTTTCGAAGCTTTATAAAATCTTCATTGGAAGCAAATGCTTTACAGTCAGAATTGATTTTAGAAAATTCTACGACTTTTGGAAGGCCTTTTTCCTTATTATTTGTTTCTTTATTGGTTTCCTCTTCCTTATTGCTACTTATATTGACAGGCTCGCTCTTATCCTGATCGGCTGTATTTTTTTGGAACACCACTGAATCTTGAATCACCTGCACTTGTCCTTGCGGAGCCACGGTGGCTGCATATCTTGCCGTATCAGGCTTATCATTAGAAGAAGAGATATTATCTCCCTGATCTACAGTTGAAGTCTCCGGTGATGCCAGCACTGCGTTAGCAACCGTATCAATCTTTATAGCTTCAGTATTTTTTGACGGATTAGCATCAATTTCATTTAAAACAGCTATCGGTATAAAAATGCGGATAGTATCAATATTATTATTTAATTTATCTATATAAATCATTTCCACACCATCTTTACTTTTTGCAAACAGGGTGCGTGTAATAATTGACAATAAAGCGGGCTGGCTATTTTGAGCTACCATTGGTGAAGTATCCGCACCGGCATTCACCATAGAAACTGTATCAGTTTTGTCAGGTACTGATGCCGCAACCTGATTCGGCTTTTCTAAAATCGATGAATCTTTTACAACAGTTGCAAGCATTTTAGAGAAGGGATCATTTTGAACAGTTGTTGTTGTGTTCACAGCATTGTTTTCCCCGGCACCCATCACAACAGATAAAGATTGCAGGTTAAATAATCCCCATCCTTTATCTCCAAAATTTTTTAAAAGAAACCCTTCATTATTTTTATCTATAGACAATTGAAATTTTTCTTCCTGAAATTCCTTCTTCGGAAAGCCAACAGTAATATCATAATTACCATCGGATAATTTTGGAAGAATAAGGTAACCTGACGAAGAAGAACTGGTAACGTTATTATTAAGCTTTACATAAAACGGCTGCGCATTATCTGTTTGTAAATAAATAAAATGCACTTGCTGTGCCGCGGCAAACAAAGTGATTAAACTAAAAAAAATGGAGGTTACTATCTTAAAAAAGTATCTAAAA
>JBBPZF010000586.1:0-4053 GCA_038199105.1 Chitinophagales bacterium
AACTACTTTTTCTGTTGTAACACTCTCTAAAATCTCTAATCCTAGAGCAGGCGGTATATTACGAGCAGAACTTAGCTTAAGAGAGCAAAATCTTTTTTATAGAATTTCACTATACGACAGCACCTCAGCACATTCATTAATAAACGAAAAAGAAATTCATTGTGGAAGTATTAATTTGAAAAATTTGATGTTAAAGAATCAGCGCACAATCGGTATATAAGAAATGCCGGGGTTCGTGGTAAATCGAAGGTCTTTACTCTAATGAAGTTTTTTGCCCTCGTTGGTCTTCTCCTGACTCGCCCGAAGTCAAGCCATCACCGTTGTTGTGTGTTCGTGCGGATGGCTTGTAGCCTGGCAATCACCAACAACCAGCAGAGAGTTGTTTTCTTCTCAGCAACGTCTCACACAGTGAACCCGGCGAGCATAAAGCCATCCCAGTGTTTATTCAGCTCCATATTGTTCACTTCCCTGTTCTTAGCAACTTTCAAAATACCAGAAGCCAAAGTTGGCTATTTTTAGAAATTTTTAATGATAAAAGTATGCTGCTTTCTAATTTTAGTTTTACTGCAGATAACCGGACCACCAGGTATTCACGTCTTCCTCATTAGCGAAGAGGTGACACCTTTTGAAAAGGTGTCACCTCTGGGTAACAGAACCGAAAGACAAACGTGGGTTAATATCATTATTCTTACGCGCCGTGTCCTATGCAAGACACCCGCTGAGACACAGAAGACAACTATCATTTCTGAGAAGCTAAAAAGACAACCAGTTTATTCAGTTCATCTTTTGAAAGTATGCCTCCATAAGCCGGCATATTGTTGCTGCCATTCACTATTCTTATTGTAAGTTCAGATGACGATAATCGGCTACCCACTATAGTTAGGTCCGGGCCGGCAGCGCCACCATACTTATTTATCTTATGGCAATACTGGCAACCTTTTGCATAAAATAAATTTACACCAGCAACAATCGTTGAATCGGGATGTGGAGATTTAATAGCGCTTAAAGGCAGAGGTTTTGTTTTGAAATCCGGCGACCATGGTGCTTTCATTCCCGAGACAAGCAGGCTGATGATAAATACAAATACGCAAAGCACACCAAACATGGCCCACGGTCTTTTTAGCGGGCTACGTTCTCCTTTGTTAGAAATAAATGGAATTGCGAATAATAAAAATATGGTAGCCAGCGGGCCCACCATCATAGCCACGGATTCTATTTTATGTGGCATCAAAGCAAACAACGCAAAGAAAGGAACCATATACCAGTCAGGCGTAGGCGAAGTATGTACTACTGAAGGATCGGGCTGGCCGGTAAGCGCGGGGGCTCCTAAAAAAGTTGCAAGCAAAATGATAACAATAATAATTACTGAACTGAATATAACGTCTCTCCATGCAGCATTTGGCCAGAATGGAACACTTTTCTCTTTCAGATAATCTTTATACCACGCACGGTATGTATTGGGATCCACCAGCCTTCCCGCCTTTGGCGGCTCGGAAATACCATTTCTGAAAACGAGGTATAAGTGAAGGCCTATAAAAATAAAAATGCCGGCCGGTGCAATAAATACATGATACGAATAAAACCTGCTGAGGCTTTGGGCGCCTATAGTACTTCCCCCAAGCAGTAAATGCGCCAGCCACGTGCCTGCAAAAGGCACCCTGCCTAATTGTTGTGCAGCAACTACTGAAGACCATACCCCGCTTGAATCCCAGCGAAGAAGCTGGCCGGTAAAGCCCATGAAGATGGTAAATATTAAAAGCACCACGCCACTGATCCAGTTCATCTCACGGGGAAACTTATACGAAGCCGTGATATAAGTCCGCATCATGTGCAGGCCAATCAAAATGATCATTGCCGATGCGCCATAATAATGAATGCCTCTTAATACATTTCCGAACTTTGCCTGGTTGGTAATAAACTCCAGCGATTGGTAAGCGCTGCTTGATGAAGGCTGGTACAAGAGCGATAGCGCGATACCCGTGATTACCTGTAAAATAAAAACAAACAAGGTAGCGCTGCCAAAAACATAGCTCCATAGTGCCCTTGGTGGCGCCGGATGTTTTAGTAGCGGTGTAATTAATTCAGTGATGCCCGTTCTGTCATCAATCCATCTCCATATATTTTTAAAAAATTTTTTCATCTACGCTGTAATGTTTGTAATAGGAAGCGGCTTCGTTTGTATCTGTATCTCGTTTTTATAAATTCTTACTTTATAGTTTGTCAATGGCTTTGGTGGCGGGCCGGCGGCAACTGTTCCATCTTTATAATACACACCTCCGTGGCAGGGGCACATAAATAATTCCGCCTTAGCTTCCCACCTAACGGGGCAGCCTAAGTGCGTACAGTTGACAGCGAAAGCAATAAAATTATTTTCATCATCGTGCCTGAGCCACGCAGATGATTTTGCAGTAATACCCGCATAAGCTTTTGGATCAGCATTTATAAAAGTTACCAATTTTGTGGTACCCAGGGGAAAGTCACCAACCATTCCTACCTTCCGCCATTTCTCCGGCGGCTGTTCCAACAGTGGGGCGAGCAAAGCGCTTACTACGGGAATGGCCGCCACGGCTGCACTTAGTGCAGCAAAACTCAGGCTTAGCTTCATCATAAACTTTCTCCTGCTTATTTCCTTTTCTGTTTTCTGGTTTTTATTTTCTGTTGCAACTTCATTCATGGCGCATATTATTTATCCATCCAAAAAGAGATATAAGAAATACAAGCAAACCCGCAACCGAAAAAAGCCAGGTAGATAGTAAGCCCCAGCCCATAAACATCAACCCCAAAGCCAAAAAAAATGGCCAGTAAGTTGGCTTGGGCAACTCTTCGGGTTTTGCTTTTACTTTTTCAATTGGTTGGTTCATTATATAATTTTTTTTATTACTATCCATATTCTTATCTGGGGTTAAAGCATCATTTTCCTGCGTTGCGTTATCATAAGCTGGAATATTTTCATACTGGAGAATAGTGATCAATGTCTTTTTTGCTATGTCCTTTCCTTTATTTATAATCGTTTCTTTTGAAAAATAACCTGCCGCAAGAGCAAAAGACGATCTAAAAAGATTATGCCCTAATGGAGAAGATTCTTCAATCTCCTTAAGGGTATATGCAAGCATATTCACAGGTTTTAACTTCTCAAGAACAGCATGCAAATAATCGCTTACCTCCTTTTCCATCAGCCTGTCTTTGGCTTCCAATCTTTTTATAGCAATTGCCAGGTCGGATGTATTCGCAACCTTTTCCAGTTTGTCTTCTGCTGTCTTTTCAGAATTCATTCGCTAATTCTTGATTTCGTTTTACACCACATCCTGTTATTCTCCCATCGTAACCGCAGGCACACTATATTGAATTTCTTTTCCCTCAAACCATTTTATCAATATTATCATTGAGGCCGTCAAATAAATAAAGCAGCAAGGCACCCACATGATAAGCCCTCCTATTTGCTGATCCATGGCCGTGGATATATTCCATTGAGTTCTTACTACGGATAAAAATTCGCCGCTACCACCAATATAACTGGTATAGGTACCCGAAGGTGCAAAGGTGATTAGTAAACCAAGTAGTGAGCAACAAACACATGCTGATGATAAATACAAAACGGAAGTAAGCGGTGCAATGCGATATTGCTTATAAGGTGTAATTACGGGCCAGCAAAACAGCATTCCGGCGATTACCAAACTTAGCATGTGGAGGTTCATTAAAATATTCATGGAGGCTGGCGCCTGCATGCCATTCATCGAAACCAATTGATGAAAGATGTAGGGAATGTGCCAAATCCACATAATACCTACTCCAATAATCCAGCTTAATAAAGGCGCCTGGTGTATTTTTTTTGAAAGAAATAAAAATTGATTCTTAAATTTATTTTCTACAGGCAAAGCCGCAACGAGCAATGGCGCTGCAATTAACAGCAACAACACATGCGATAACATGTGGGCGCTGAACAAATAATTTTCTCCTACATAATGCAATGGCGAAGCGATACAAATAATTATTAAACAGAACCCCGAAAGAAAATATAAAGATTGTTTCGTAAAGCGGAAATTAATGGTGTAT
>JBBPZF010000587.1:0-2442 GCA_038199105.1 Chitinophagales bacterium
ATTGACATGTCGTGAGACGTGGGCCAGCCTAATCTTTACAATGGTTTCTGTCTTTCAGATTCTTTTGTCAAATCCATTAACTGATTCTCATTAATAATGGAAATTCTTTTACTATCCACAGAAATAATTTTTTCTTCTATCAACTCATTCAGGGTCCGGAAAAGAGTTTCATATGTGGTACCTGCATACGAAGCCAGGTCTTGCCGGCTTAATATGATATTAATGTGTCCATCTTTGGATGCACCAAATTTTCTTTCTAAAGACAAAAGACAATACGCAATTCTCCCCTTCACCTGCATGTGTGCAAGAATATTCATTTTCCTTTCCGAGCGTTGTAATTCTTCGGCATAGAATAGTAATAGTTGAATGGTAAAATCATTATTTACTTTTAATGTTGTTCTAAAAAAATCAAGGTCAATATAGCACGCGGTTGTTTCTTCAAGTGCAGTCCCCGAAACGGGATAGATAATTTCGTCTCCCAGTCCCCTGTGCCCGATTATCTCTCCATTTTTTGCAAATCTTATGATTAGTTCTTTTTTCCCTCCCCATTTTTATGAACTTTCACCGTGCCATGAAAAATAAAATAAATCCCTTTCACCTCATCGCCTTCTTTAAAAATGATCTCTCCTCTTTTATAAATAAATGTTTTCTTATTTGCTTCAAGTGCAGGCAGCCATTCGGGCAGGCAAAGTGTGCATAGGAAGCAGCTTTTTAAGTCGCAGCCTTTCTTATTCTCCTTCATATAAATGAAAGTTATGTGCTAAACTTCAGAAAAAAAATAAAGGATGCAATGCGGAAATCAAGTCTTTTTACAAATTTTGGTATAATTGAAGTTTAACGGGATCGGTATCGGATTTTAGATGAGATCGACGGCGCTTTTAATATTAGGGGAATGGAAATTAACGACCTCACCCACAACAATAACAGCAGGATTGGATAACTCAGCATATTGTGCTTTAAAAACAATGTCCTTCACTTTACCTATTACTATTTTTTCATTTGACATCGCACGTTTATCAAAAGAAGTTGAAAAGGAAATTTTTAATAAGCGTTCAATATATTACGACAACAGCGAAGCAGATGGAAATAAATTCTATGAAACGATAACGGCGTGCACATCATTTATATCAAAGGAACCAGAGAGCAAACTAGAGTTCCCTTCTTTTAAATTACCCTACTACGAGGGCTATAATGCTTATGGAAATAAATCCTGGTTGGGTATTTATCGCCGTGATGAGCTATTTGACATTGACTTTCTAAAAGATGTTTGTCGCGTGTGCCTGGAAACAAAGTCGGGCGAATTATATACAACTCCGTGGAAGTCTTTGATAATAAAAAGCATTGACGAGAAAGATCACCATCTCTGGACATTTATTTTGAGCAAACATCGTATCAGTGTGCGTCATGCTTCTAATGAATTAAACTGGCAGGTGGAAGATGTTAATTAAAGCGGGTTAGTTATAAAACGATTAATCATCCGCGAATTCGATAAAAAGGATATACGTGCTCATGGACTATGCTTCGCCATTAAAACACAACCCAAGTCAGGTTTGTTTGGCTCGGTTTTAATAAAAAAACAATACAATCTTATTCGCGGAAAGCTGAAAGCGATAGAAAAATATGACCTTTTTTATAGCGTTGATTTTAATCCGAATTCAAAAGAATATATACTGTTTTAGGGCCAATATTGCAAAGGAGCATTTGGCCACTTACCTTATTGCCTTGTGTAAATATTTCTATGAGCAGGGGAGCAAGGGCGAGCTATTGCCTGGCAGTACTTATACATCTGACCACATGGAACCGCATGAAGATGTGGAAAAAAAATATGTTTATCAATGCAGCCATTGCTTAACGGTATATGAAGAAGAAGAAGGTGAACCGGAAAATGGCATACCACCCGGAATTTATTTGGCGCACTACCACCCACCTATTGCTGCCCTTTGTGCGAAGCTCCTAAAAATGATTTTACGCAAATAGATAAAAAATCACTTGAGTTACTGCATGCTCAATGAATGAACTTATCTAATGAATTTCATGATGCGGCTTTGTTTTTTCAAGTCTTACGACACACGTATCATTTTTGTTGTTCCTTAACTTTAATATAAAAATGCGGGCTGGGAGTTACTACAGTCGAACACCTGATACCACTTTTGACATTTTTTGATAGTTTAAAAGGATGATAAGATAAATTAATCCGAATATGTTATCAAGTTCTTTACGTTGACGATCAATGCCTATTAGGAAGTAGACGTAAAAGATTAAACAAAAAAGATGTGTCCAAATAAATTGTCATCCATTATCAAAAATAGAGGGTGTCGGCCATTGTTTTAAATCTAAGATAGTTATGAAAATTAACTCCGATCAAATGTTCATTTGATTCACGCTCGCTATAAAATTTTAAAGCTTCTTTTATCTTTTTGAATATGTGTTTTTCATTTCATA